>JBFWSI010000035.1:0-13079 GCA_050248455.1 Gammaproteobacteria bacterium
CGCCCTGCGGGCCCGGGCAACGATGACTGTCTTGCCCATTAGAGGCCGGATATACGGATGCAGCCTGCGTCCCCGACACCGCGACAGCGCTTGACCATTGGGGAGGAGTCCATATACGGGCTACAAGAAAGTCCGTCTCCCGAAGGAACGCAGCGGAATCCGGGGCGGGAGCTGCGCGGCCCGCTCAGCTCGACGGCGGGACGTACTCCGCGGGCGCCGCCGAGCCGTCGCCGAAGAAATACTTCTCCATTTCCTGCTCGAGGAACTTGCGATCCTTGGCTTCGATCGGGGTCAGGCGGTATTCGTTGATCAGCATCGTCTGGTGGCGCAGCCAGCCGCTCCAGGCTTCCTGCGAGACCTGCTCGAAGATGCGCTTGCCGAGCTCGCCGGGATAGGGCGGCATGCGCAGGCCGGGGGCTTCGCGGCCGAGCTTCACGCAATGGACGGTACGGGTGCTCACGGGGCTACTCCTGCGCGCGTAACAGATCCTGGACGGGCCGCGCGAGGCCGACGACGGCCGGCGCAGCCGCGTTATACCAAAGCAGGTCCGGCGATTCCATGCAGACGGCGCCGCGTTCGCTGACGTCCAGCGCGAGCGGCGTGATGTCGAGCCGGAAGTGCGTGAAGGTGTGCGTCACGAGCGGCAGCGCGCGCGTCTCGCCGCGCGCGGCGAGCCCGTAGCGCGCGCAGACCTCGTCGAGCCCATGCGCGTGCGTCGTCTCCGGGAAGCCCCACAGGCCGCCCCAGATCCCGCTCGGCGGCCGGCGTTCGAGCAGCAGCGCGCCGTCCGCGCGCCTGAGCAGCAGGAAGGTCGTCGTGCGCACCGGCAGCACCTTCTTCGGCCGCGGCGTCGGGTACAGCGCCTGCTCGCCGTGCGCCTGCGCCGCGCAGTCCTCGCGCACGGGACATTCCGCGCAGCGCGGGTTCGCGCGCGTGCACAGCGTCGCGCCGAGATCCATGATCGCCTGCGTGTAATCGGCCGCGCGCGCGGCCGGGGTCAGCGCTTCCGCCAGCGGCCACAGCAGTTTCTGCACGGCCGGCGCATCGGGCCAGCCCGCGATGCGCCGATGTCGCGTCAGCACGCGCTTCACGTTGCCGTCGAGGATCGCGCAGCGCAGATCGCGCGACTGTGCGAGGATCGCGCCCGCCGTCGAGCGCCCGATCCCGGGCAGGCTCGCGACCTCGTCGACCGTCCACGGAAACTCGCCGTCGTGATGCGCGACGAGCAGCGCCGCCGCGCGGTGCAGGTTGCGGGCCCGCGCGTAGTAGCCGAGGCCGGACCACAGGTGCAGCACCTCGTCGACCGGCGCGGCCGCGAGCGCGTGCACGCTCGGAAAACGCTGCATGAAGCGCTCGAAGTAGCCGACGACCGTCGCGACCTGCGTCTGCTGCAGCATGATCTCGGACACCCATACGCGATACGGCGAGCGCTCGCGCTGCCACGGCAGATCGTGCCGGCCGTGCCGCTCGTGCCAGGCGAGCAGGCGCTCGGCGAAGAGCTTCACGGCCCAGGCTCCTCGCGCGCGAGCGCTTCGATGCGCCGCGCCGTTTCGGCCGTCTCGCGCAGAAAGGATCGCTTCATCATCAGCGGCCCCAGCACCGGCGGAATGAAGAAGGCCGGTTCCTGCTCGGCGGTCGCCGTGATGCGCGTGCTGCCGTCCGGCAGGCCTTCGATCTTCATCTCGGTGTGGCCCCGGTGAATATTGCCTTCGTCCGGCGCGATGGTCGCGACGATCGTGCCGTCGTCCCGCGTCTCGAGGTGCTCGACCAGATCGAGGTCGAAGCAGAACAGCAGCACGCAGTGCTTCAGCAGCATCTGGCGCTTGATCTGCCCATCGTCGAAGCGCGCGAGCACGCGGCTGACGATGATGTCGTCGTTGACGCGCGACAGCCGGTCGTAGTCCGTCATCACGCGGCGCACCGCGGTCGCCGGCGCGAGCAGGTGCGCCACGTAACGATAGCGATAACGGTGATCGGCGTAGCGGAATTCGGCGGACTCGATGTCCGCCGCGACGCTCGAGCGCGCGACGAGGGCGCCGAGCAGCGCGATCGACAGCAGGGACAGGCCGTGCGCCGTCGGCATCGGCGGCTCAGAACTTGAGCAGCTTCTTCAGCGCGTCGCCCGCCTTGCCGCCGACCGCGTCCTCGAGCTTTTCCTCGACCTTCTTCTTGACCGCCGCCGTCGCCGCGACCTTGGCGAGCTCGCCGAGATCGGGCAGGCAGCTCGTGCCGGAGATCTCGCCGCGGCAGCGGATCGGGACGGTGTAGCCGCCGAGGTTGTAGCGCTGCGTATCCTTTTCGGTGCTCGCCGCGTCGACGGCGATCTTCGAGTCGTACTTGATCGTCATGTCGTTCAGGTTCGCGAGCATGCCCTCGCCCGTGACCTTGAAGCCGTTGCCGTCGAGCAGCAGATCCTGGTTGAAGATCGCGCCGTTGCGGATGTCGAGCGTGCCGGTCAGCGACTGGAACTGCGTCTCGCCGCCCTTCGGCACCGTGGCCGGGCGCTTGCTCTCGATCATCACCTCGGCGGCCTTCAGCACCGCGGGCACGTCGACGCCGCGGAATACGCCGTTCTGCACGGCGAAGGTCGCCTGGCCGTTCAAGGAGTTCGTGAGCTTCTTGCTGTCGGCGCCGCTGCCGCTCAGGCGCGCTTCGAAGTTCACCGTGCCGGACAGATCGCTCTTGCCTTTCAGATCCGTCAGCAGCGGCTCGATCGCGACCTTCGCGAGGCTCGTGTTGATCGACACCCGCGGCTCGGCCTTCGTCGCATCGACGCCGACGACGCCGTTGTACTTGCCCTGGTAGAGATCCGCCGTCGCCGGATTGATCTCGAGCCGGCCGTCCTTGCCACCGAGCTTGACCTTGACGTTCGAGAGCTTCGCGCCGCTCATCGTCAGCTGGCCGATCGCGAGCTCGCCGTCGAGCTTCAGCTTGCGCAGCAGCTCGGTCGGCAGCTGCGCAGCGCCGGCCGCGGCCGCCTCCGGCGTCACCGCGCGCGCCTCGCCCTTCTCCATCGGCGCGAGATAGCGATCGGCGTTCAATGCGTCGAGATCGAGACGGAACGCGAGATCGGGACCGCTGAAATTGCGCACGTCGATGTTGCCCTTGAGCGTCGTGTCGTCGAGCTTCACGTTCAGATTCGACAGCGCGAGGCTCTGCGTCGTGCCCTTGAACACGGTGTCGAGGCCGACGTTGGTCAAGGCCTTCGCGTCCGCCATCGGGCCCGGCGCCTTGCCGAGGCTGGCGAGCACGCTCTTCAGGTTGAACGGCGCGACGTTGAGCTGGCCGCTGTAGGCGGGCGCGGTCTTGATCTGCGTCGCGTCCAGCGTGCCCTTCACGTTGAGGCCGAGGCCCGTCAGCGTCAGGTCGCGCACGTTCAGCGTTTCCTTGTCGAGATTCGCCTGCGCGCTGCCCGCGCCCAGCGTCACCGTCACGGGCTTCGCCTTGTCCGGCCCGTTGACCTCGGCCGTCGCCTTGAACGGCGCGAAGGTGAGCGCCGAGCTCGAACCCTTGATGCCGGCGTCGAGGCCGATCGAGCGCACGGACTGCGCGAGCTCGGGCTGGCCGAGCGCCGTCAGCAGCGCGCCGGGCGACTTGCCGTCGATCTTGAGCTTGCCGTCGACGGTGCCGTTCGCCGCGCCGAAATCCGTGGCCTGGAAGGCGCCGCTGATGCCGAGACCGAGGCCGCTCGCCGCGAGCGCGGGCAGGGCGACACGGCCCTTCGCCAGGTCGGCATCGAAGGTGGTATCGAGGGTGAAGGATTTCTCCTTGGCGCTCGACAGCGATTTCGCGATGCCCGCGAGCCCGCTCTCGCCGCCCTGCAGGCCGCCGATCACGGCGAGCAGTGCCGGCAGATCGGGACCGCTGGCCTGCAGCGCGCCCTTGACCGCGGGCTTCGCGCCGTCGGCGCCGCTCGCGGCGAGATTGCCGTCGATCGTGTTGCCGAGCACGGTCGCCTTCAGCGCCGGCAGCGCGAAGCGGCCCTGGCCGAGATCGGCATCGACCTCGGTGTCGAGCCGGAAGCCGCGATCCTTGGCCGTCGCGAGCACGGTCGCGAGATTGTCGATGGTCTTCGCATCGGCACCCTGCACCGCGGCGCTGGCGGCGAGCAGGGCCGAGAGATCCGGGCCTTCGGCGTGCACGCTGCCCTTGAACTGCGGCTTGCCCGCGCTGCCGCCCGTCGACTCGAGCTTGCCGTCGAGCCGGTTGCCGAGCAGCGTCGCCTTCAGGGTCGGTACCTGCACGCGTCCGCTCGCGAGATCGGCGTCGACCTCGGCCGCGATCGCGAAGCTCTTGTCGGCGGACTTCGCGAGCGCCTGCGTCAGGCTCTTCAAGGCCTTCTCGCCGGCGCCGTTCAGCTGGCTCGCGACGACGATCAGCGACGGCAGATCCGGGCCGCCGGCGTCGAACTTCGCCTGCACCGCCGGCTGATCGGTGTTCGCGCGCGTCGCGGACAGCGTGCCGTCGACCGTCGCGCTCAGGATCTGGCCCTTGAACGCGCTGACGCTGACCTCGCCGGTCTCCATGTTCGCATCGAACTGCGTCGTGAAATCGAGCCCGCGCAACTTCAGCTGCGCGACGCGCTCGGCCGCCGGCAGCGCGAGCGCGCGGAAAATCACGGCGAGATCCTCGGCCTTCAGCGCGAGGCTGCCGCGGCCGCCGGGATGCGCATCGTTCAGGTGATCGAGTTCGACGTTGCCGGACAGCGCGAGGCCGGGCCCGTCGACTTTCAGATCCTTCACCGTCGCCGTGCCGTCGCCGAGCTTCAGATCGACGGCCGCGCCGGCCGTCACCGCGGCCTTGCCGTTCGGCAGGCTCTTGCCGCGAAAGTCGGCGGCCAGCGCGAGGGGCGCTATCAGGTAGTGCTTCGCGGCGGGCTCGTAGGCGACGGTGCCGGACAGCTTCGCATCGCCGTCGACCGCGGGCTTGGTCGAGGCGATCGCCGCCCCGATCTCGAAATCGACCGGCTTGCCGAACTCGAGCGCGCCGGTCTTCGCGTTGAGCTTCTCGACGCGCACTTCGCTCTCGTCCCGCGCATCGGTATAGCGGATGCGCGCGTCCTGCACGTCGACGCCGCCGAGCACCAGCGCGCCGATCGGACTGCCGTCATCGCCGTCCTGACCGTCGCCGCTGCCCTGCGCGAGATCGTCCCAGTTCGTGCGGCCCTCCGCGTCGCGCGCGAGGTTGAGCACGAGGCCCTTGACGACCACCGCGTCCATCTCGACGCGGCGCGCGAGCAGCGGCAGGGTGGCGACGGCGAGCTGCGCTTCGTCGAGCGCGACGAAGGGCTCGTCGCCGAAGCCTTCGGCGTTGCTCAGGCGCAGGGCGCCGGTCTTCACGCGGATCTTCGGCCACAGATCGAGCTCGAGCGGGCCGTCCAGCGTGAGCCGACGACCCGTCGCGGCGGCGACCTTGTCGGCGAGCAGCGCCTTGTAGTCGTTCGGATCGAGCGTCGACAGCCAGATCGCGGCGGCGCCGACCACCAGCACGATTATGCCGACGAGGACGAGCAGTACGCGGATAAGGACTTTCAATGCAGCCTCCTGCCGCTTTGCTTCAAGCGGACGGGATCACGAGAGAGAACGATTGCCGCGGGCCGTCTTCATGCCGCGGCGATGCGTGCGCGCGCCGCGGCGCAGGCGGCGCGCACCTGCGCCGGCGCCGTGCCGCCGCGGTGCGCGCGCGCGGCGAGCGCGGCGTCGACATCCAGGGACGCGAAGACCCGCTCGTCGATGCGCGCGTCGAGCGCCTGCAGTTCGACGAGCGAAAGATCCTTCAGTTCACAATCGCGCTCGACGGCGAGGCGCACCGCGGCGCCGACCACCGCGTGCGCGTCGCGGAACGGGATGCCGAGGCGCACGAGGTAGTCGGCGAAGTCGGTCGCGGTGGTGAAGCCGGCGCGCGCGGCCTCGCGCATGCGCTCACGGCGCACCTGCATCGTCGGCACCAGATCGCCGAAGGCGCGCAGGCAGCCGCGCAGCGTGTCGACGGTGTCGAACAGCGGCTCCTTGTCTTCCTGGTTGTCCTTGTTGTACGCGAGCGGCTGGCTCTTCATCAGCGTCAGCAGCGCGAGGAGATGGCCGAGCACGCGGCCGGACTTGCCGCGCACGAGCTCGGGCACGTCCGGGTTCTTCTTCTGCGGCATCATGCTCGAGCCCGTGCAGAACGCATCGGCGAGCTCGATGAAGCCGAACTGCTGCGAGCTCCACAGCACCATCTCCTCCGCCATGCGCGAGAAGTGCACCATCATCAGCGCGGCGCAGGCGGTGAACTCGATCGCGAAGTCGCGATCGGCGACCGCGTCGAGCGAGTTCTCGCAGATGCGCGAGAAGCCGAGGAGCCGCGCCGTCAGCGCGCGATCGATCGGGAAGGTCGTGCCGGCGAGCGCGCCGGCGCCGAGCGGCAGCGCTTCGGTCCGCTTGCGGCAGTCCTGCAGGCGCTCGCGATCGCGCAGCAGCATCTCGAACCAGGCGAGCAGGTGATGGCCGAAGGACACCGGTTGCGCGGCCTGCAGATGCGTGAAGCCCGGTAGCACGGTATCCGCTTCGCGCTCGGCGAGATCGACCAGCGCGTGCAGCAGGCGATCGAGCATGCCGGTGAGGCGATCGATCTCGTCGCGCAGCCAGAGGCGGATGTCCGTCGCGACCTGATCGTTGCGCGAGCGCGCGGTATGGAGCTTCTTGCCGACCTCGCCGATCCGCGCCGTCAAGGCGCTCTCGA
Source organism: Gammaproteobacteria bacterium (assembly GCA_050248455.1). Classification (GTDB taxonomy): domain Bacteria; phylum Pseudomonadota; class Gammaproteobacteria. The sequence goes on from JBFWSI010000035.1 coordinate 6,721, forward strand.
CGTTCATGTGCACGTCCTCGAGCTGCACGGACCAGGTAAAGCAGCCGGCGTCGATGTCGGCGCGGATCGCCTCGAGCCCCGCGACGATCGCATCGCGCTCGCCCGCGCTCAGCACGCCGACGGCGGCGAGCATCGTCGCGTGCGCGATCGAGCCCTGGATGTCGTGCGCGTAGAGGCGCCGATCGAACTGCACCGACGCGGTGAACTCCTCGACGAAGGCATTCGTCGGGCCGTCGAAGCGACCGCCCCACAGCTTGTCGGAAGCGGCGGCGGGCGCGGGGGGCGTGGCAGGGGGAACGCGATCGGTCATGCGCGGCGGACTCGGCTGGTCTGGTGGAACAGGCTGCAGTATATCCCAGCCCCGCCGCTACACGCGGTAAGTCATTGACGGGCCACTGCTCGCGCCAGACACTGACCTTGCCGACGCGCCGCGGCGAGGGGACCGCGACGCATGCCGTGCCGGCCGGGAAGTCGTTCACATCACGCCGATGAAACCAGCGGTCACGCTCGAGGAATCCTTCCTGCCCGATCTCTGCGGGGTGCGGCCGCTGTTCGCGGTCGTCATCATCGGCGAGCTGCTGGTCTTCGTGTTGGTCGTCGCGCGCGCGGGCTTCGGCGGCATCGCGCTCCACGAGCTCGCGCTGCTGTCGCTGTACGTGCAGTGGATAGGCATGTCGGCCGCGGCCGTGCTGTGCCTGTCGCGACGCTGGCTGTCGCGTCGCGGCGAGCGCGCGGCGGCCGCGCTGTCCTATGTGCTGGTGATGGCGGTCGTCGCCGCGGTCTGCGGCCTCGCCTGGTTCGTCGTCTATCCGCGCGGCGGCGATGCCGCGCTGATCGCGCTGGACGCGCGCGACTTCTGGCTGCGCACGCTGTCGATCTCGGCGATCGTCGCCGCGCTCGTGCTGCGCTACTTCTACGTGCAGCACCAATGGAAGCAGCGCACGGCCGCAGCGGCGGCGGCGCGGCTGCAGGCGCTGCAGGCGCGCATCCGCCCGCACTTCCACTTCAACAGCATGAACACGATCGCGAGCCTCACGCGCAGCGACGCCGCGCGCGCCGAGCGCGCGATCGAGGATCTCGCCGATCTGTTCCGCGCGAGCCTGTCCGAGCCGCGCCATCTCGTGACGCTCGCGAGCGAATGCGAGCTCGTGCGGCGCTATCTCGCGATCGAGGGCTTGCGGCTCGGTCCGCGGCTCACAGTCGAATGGGCGACCGAGGATCTGCCCGAGGGCGCGCGCATTCCGCCGCTGACCTTGCAGCCGCTGGTTGAGAACGCGATCTACCACGGCATCGAGCCGTCGCCGGCGGGCGGCGTGATCCGCATCGAGGGCCGGCGCGAGGGCGAGAAGCTCACGATCGAAGTCGTCAATCCCGTGGGGCCCGAAAGCGGGCGCGACGGCGGCAACCACATCGCGCAGGAGAACGTGCGCCAGCGGCTCGCCGCGCACTTCGGCGCGCGCGGGCGGCTGGAGCTCGAGCGCGATCGCGACGGCGACGGCCGCTATCGCGCGCGCGTCAGCTGGCCGGTGACCTGGACCTGAGGCGCGCGCGATGCCCCGCATCCTCGTCGTCGACGATGAACCGCTCGCGCGCGAGCGCCTGCGCGGGCTGCTCGCTGAACTGGGCGTGGGCGAGGTCGTCGGCGAGGCGGGATCGGGCCTCGAGGCGCTCGCCGTCGCGGAACGCGAGCGGCCGGACGTGGTGCTGCTCGACATCCGCATGCCGGGCATGGACGGGCTCGAGGCAGCGCTGCATCTCGCGCGCTGCGCACCGGCCCCGGCCGTGATCTTCACGACCGCCTACGACGAGCACGCGCTCGCCGCCTTCGACGCGCAGGCCATCGACTACCTGTTGAAGCCGATCAGGCCCGAACGGCTGCGCGCCGCGCTCGCCAAAGCCGCAACCTTGACGCTCGCACGCGCCACGGCCGCCGGCAGTGCGCGCAGCGGCGGCTTGCAGGCGCGCACGCATTTCAGCGCGCTCGTCAAAGGCAACCTGAAGCTCGTGCCGCTCGCCGAGGTGCGCTACCTGCAGGCCGATCAGGGCTATGTATCGGTGTTCCACCCGGGCGGCGAGCTCCTGATCGAGGAGGCCTTGAAGGCACTCGAGGAAGAGCTCGGCGACGCCTTCCTCCGCATCCACCGCAACACCCTCGTCGCCGTCGCCCACGTCAGCGCGCTGGAGCGCGACGCGCTCGGCAACGCGAGCGTCGTGCTGCGCGGCGTCGCCGGCAAGCTGCCCGTCAGCCGCCGCCTGCTGGCGCAGGTGAGGAAACGGCTGCGCGCATGAGGCAGTGACGCGCGTGGCGCGTCGCCCGGAAGAAGCGAAGCGGAATCCGGGATCCGGCGCCGACATTCGCGGCACCGCTGAACGAAACGCAGATTCCCTCTCCCCGTAGCCCGCAAGGAGCGCAGCGGAATGCGGGGGGTTTGGCCGCGAAGATGCGCCGTGCTGTCCCTTCCCGGATTCCGCGCCGCTGCGCGGCGCTGCTTCCGGGCTACAAGACGAGGCTCTAGGCCAAATCGCCGAACTTCGCCTGCAGGATGCTGAGCGCGACGAGCGCGGCGGTCTCGGTGCGCAGGACGCGGGGCCCCAGGCGCACGGCGCGAAAACCGGCGGCGGAAAGGGCCGCGCGCTCGTTCGCGCCGAAACCGCCTTCGGGGCCGATCGCGAGCGCGATCGAAGGGGCCGGCGGCAGGGCCGCGAGCGGCGTGTCGGCTTGCGGATCGAGCAGCAGCTTGGCGACGGCGGTTTCGCCGGCGGCATAGGCTTCGACGCGCGTCGGCGGGGCGAGGCCGGGCAGCCGCGTGCGGCCGCTCTGCTCGCAGGCGTGGCGCACGATGCCGGCCCAGTGTTCCGTGCGCTTCGCGGCGCGCGCCTCGTCGAGCTTCACGGTGCTGCGCTCGGTGGCGAGCGGCACGAACCGTGTGACGCCGAGCTCGACGGCTTTCTGCAGCGTGTAGTCCATGCGTTCGCCGCGGGAAATGCCCTGCGCGAGCGTCAGCGCCAGCGGCGACTCGCGCCCGACGGCGTGATGGGCGCCGACGCGCACCGCGACTTCGTGGCGCGACACGCGCGTGAGCACCGCCTCGTATTCGCCGCCGCGGCCGTCGAACAGCACGAGCGCGTCGCCGGCGACGAGCCGCAGCGCTTCCCTGAGGTGGCGGGCGGCGACCGCGTCCAGCACAATGTCGGCGTCGCGCGCGAGCGGCAGCGCGCTGTAGATGCGCGGTGTCATCGCGCCCGTCCCGTCCCCCACGTTCGCATCGAACGGTCGATCACCATGCTGAAGGCTCTGAAGGATCTCGTGCGCAATCTGTCCCAGGCGACGACGGGCGCGCGCGACGAGCACACGTTGCAACTCGCGGTCGTCGCGCTGCTGCTCGAGATCGGCCGCGCCGATCACGCCGACGCGCAGGAGGAGCTCGCGGCGGTCGTCGCCGCGGCGGCGGCAGTATTCGGCATCACGCCGGAAGAGTCCAACGCGCTGGTCGACGTCGCCGCGCCGGCCGTGGAGAACGCAGTGAGTCTCTACGAGTTCACCGAGGTGCTGAATCGCGAGCTGCCGGTGGGACGCAAGAAGGATCTCCTGCGCGAGCTCTGGCGCGTCGCGCAGGCGGACGGTCGCATCGATCACTTCGAGGAGTACTACCTGCGCAAGATCGCGGATCTGCTCCATCTCTCGCACAGGGACTTCATCGCGGCGAAGCTCGCGGTGCTCGAAGGGCGGGGGTGAGCGGGGCAGGCGCCTCTAGCCCGGGTGCGGCGCGCGGCGCGTAACCCGGGGGCGGAGGTTTCGGCTCGTCGAAGATCCCGGGGTTTCGCTACGCTGCACCCGGGCTACGAAGAGGGGTCGCGCGGATCAATGCGCGGCGGCGACCTGCGGAATGGCGTAGTCGGCGCCGAGCATCGCGTGGATCAGGCGATCTTCGAGCTCGATGCGCGTGGTGACTTCTTCGCCCAGCATCGACAGATCGCGCGCGAGGCGGGCGGCGAGGGTCCGGCCGTCGGCGCTGCCGTAGCGCTCGTTGAAGTCGACGGCGGCGACGGTGGTGTCGGCGATGCGCGGATAGATTTCGCGCGCGGTGTCGACCACCGGGGTGCGGCGCTCGCTGCCCATCGCGATGCGCTCGTAGAGGCCGAAGTGGCCGGCGGCGATGTAGTCGACGAGCACCGTCAGGAAATCGTCGAGGGTTTCACGCACGGCGTCGTCGGCGTGCTTGAGATCCTGCTGAGAGAGATCGCACAGCAGCTTCAGCATGCGCGTGCGCTGCGTGAGCATGTCGTCGATCAGCTGGCGAGTCCCGGAGCGCGGATGTTTGAGCGCTTTCGCTGCTTTAGCCATGGCCTGTCCCTTCCATTCGAATCTGTTCCCGTGCCTCAACTGTATCGGCCGCTCGCGAGCCGCGCACGTCAAACCTCGTTAAATGCCGTGCGCGCGGCCCGCCCTGCGGTCGTACCCCTTTTATACTCAGTGAGATGGAGATCTCAGGCTATGAGATAGAGCGCTGTCTCGCGCAGGGCGCGACCGCCGCAGCCTATCTCGCAACCCAGGTCTCGCTGGGCCGGCCCGTCGTGCTCAAGGTGCTCGACACGGCGCTCGCGGACACGCCGCAGGCGCTGCAGCGCTTCCTCAACGAAGGCCGGCTCATCGCCGGGCTGCGCCATCCCCACATCATCACGATCCACGATATCGGCACGGCCGGCCGTCTGGTTTACCTCTCGATGGAGTACGTCGAGGGCGGCGACCTGAAACAGCGTCTCGCCGCGGGGCCGCTGCCGCCGGGGCTCGCCCTCGAGGTGCTGGAACAGATTGCGTCGGCGCTCGGCTATGCGCACGCGCACGGCGTAGTCCACCGCGACGTGAAGCCCGGCAACATCCTCTTTCGGCGCGACGGCGCGCCGGTGCTGACGGACTTCGGCATCGCCAAGTCGCTGAAAGGCGACGGGGATCTCACGGGCGCCGGGGTTTTCCTCGGCAGCCCGAACTACATGGCGCCGGAGCAGGTGGATTCCGGCAGCGTCGACAACGGCGCCGACATCTATGCCCTCGGCATCATCCTCTACGAGATGCTGACGGGCCGGAAACCCTTCGTGTCGGGCTCGATCATCGACGTCATCTACGCGCATCGGAAGACGCCGATGCCGAAGCTGCCGCCGCCCTTCGAAGCGCTGCAGGGGCTCATGGATCTGATGACCGCGAAGTCGCGCAGCGAGCGCTTCCGCGACATCGACGCGCTGCTGCACTATCTCGACATGCTGCGCCGGCGCGGCGTGCTCGCGGCCCTGGCGGGCGCTGCGCCCGTCGCCGCGACGGCCTCCGCGCCGCCGCCGGCGCCGCGCGAGTCCCGGCTGCGGCTGGCGCTGCTCGCGGCATTGCTCGTGACCCTGCTCGGCTACGGCGCGCTGTTCGTCGTCGAACGCCGGCTCGCCGCGCCCGAGCTCGAGGTCGCGCCGGCCGCCCAGGCGCGCCTGCCCGTCGCGGCCCCGGAGGCGGCGCCGAGCGCGACCGGCTCGGTGCCGGCGGGCGAGGTCGTCGAGGCGCTGGTCTGGCTCGGGCGCCACAGCATCGGCGAGTTCCGGCTGAGCGCGCCGCCGAAGGACAACGCCTATTACTACTTCATGCGGCTGCGCCAGATCGCGCCCGAACACCCGGCAGTCGGTGCCGGCTTGCGCGACATGGCGGCCGCCTATGCGCTGCTCGCCGAGCGCGCCATCGCCGCCGGCGATCCGCGCCAGGCGCGCGCCTTCATCGCGCTGGCGCGGCAGCTGGATCCGAAGAACGAAGCGCTGCCGGCGCTGAGCGAGCTCGCGGATTCGTCCGCCGGCAGTGTCTGGCGCCTGCTGCGCGGCTGGTTCAGAGGCTGGCTGGGATAGGGGGCCTGCGCTCAGGGCGCGGGGGCGGCGAGGAGGTCGTGGGCCGCGGATTCCTCGGCGCGATCGTAGGCTTCGAGCAGGGCCTTGAACTCGGCGATCTGGCGGCTGGTGCTGTCTTCGGGCGGGGAGGGGGTCGCCGCGGCGGGAGGCGGCGGCAGCGGCGGGGCAGCGCTCAGCACCGGGGCTTGCAGCAAGGGGAAGGTGGACGCGGGCTCGCCGAAGGCCGTCGCGCGCAGCAAGGCGCTCTGCTCGGCCGGCAGCTGGCGCGCGGTGTCGTCGACGAGCCGGCCGTTCTCGAACACGAAGACGCGCGGGCCGGACTGCGCCCCGCGGTACCACGACGGCGGCGTGCCCGACAGCTGCACGGTGCCCGTCTGCGCGTCGACCCATTGGTACATGCGGGCACTCGCCGGGCCTGCACAGGCAAGCAGCAACACGCAGACGAGACCGGCACGGCGGCGCTGGCGACGGGACTGACGCAT
>JBFWSI010000036.1:0-13027 GCA_050248455.1 Gammaproteobacteria bacterium
CGCCATCCGGCCCTCGCGGCGCGCGCCTTCGCCGTGTCGTCCTTCGGCAAGACCTATCACGTGACGGGCTGGAAGACGGGCTACTGCGTGGCGCCGCCGGCGCTGACTACCGAGCTGCGGCGCGTCCACCAGTTCGTGACCTTCGTCGGCATCACGCCGATCCAGCTCGGGCTCGCCGACTTCATGCGCGAGCATCCGGAACATTTGCGCGAGCTGCCGGCCTTCTACCAGGCGAAGCGCGACGTCTTCAACGCGGCGATGGCGGGCTCGCGTTTCCGGCTCGTGCCCTCGGCGGGAACCTATTTCCAGCTTGCCGACTACGGCGCGATCAGCGATCTGCCGGACCGCGAATTCGTCGGCTGGTTGACCCGGGAAGTCGGGGTCGCGGCGATCCCCGTGTCGGTGTTCTACGAGTCGCCCCCCGCCGCGCGCTACGTGCGCTTCTGCTTCTGCAAGAACGAGGACACGCTGCGCGCCGCGGCCGCAAAGCTGTCGGCGCTCTGAGGCGGCGTGGTCCGCGCCGCAGCGCCGCGCGTACAATGGCCCGGCCACCCGCCGAGCAAGCCGTATGAGCGATGCCCTCGTCTGCTACTGCACCTGCCCCGACGAGGCGGTCGCGCGGCGGCTCGCCGAGGGCCTGGTCGCGGCGCAGCTCGCGGCCTGCGTCAACATCGTGCCGGGCCTGACGTCGGTGTACCGCTGGCAGGGCGAGATCCAGACCGGCGCGGAGGTGCTGCTGCTGATCAAGACCGACGTCGCGCACTATCCCGCGCTCGAGGAGCAGCTGAAGCGCGAGCATCCCTATGAACTCCCGGAGCTGATCGCGGTCCCTCTCGCCACCGGTTCACGACCCTACCTCGAATGGCTGCATCGCTCGCTCGTCTGATCGTCCTCGTGCTTGCGCTCGTCCCGGGCCTCGCCGCGGCGGGTCTGCTCGATGCGCTGGACGGGGGTGGCGAGCCGCGGCGCGAATTCCTGCCGCCCGACCAGGCTTTCGTCTTCGACCACGACGTCGATGCCGACGGCAAGCTCGCCCTGCACTGGCGCATCGCGCCCGACTACTACCTCTATCGCGACAAGTTCAAGCTCGAGGCCCTGACCCCGGGCAGCACGATCAGCATGCCGGCGCTGCCGCCCGGCGAGACCAAGGATGACCCGGAGTTCGGGCCGGTCCAGATCTACCGCGAGGACATCGCCTTCGATGCGCCGGTCGGCTATGCCGCCGGTCCGACCGAGATCCGCGTGAGCTGGCAGGGCTGCGCCGAGGACGGGATCTGCTATCCGCCGATCAAGAAGGTGCTGTCGCTGGTCGCGCCGGCGGCCGCCGCCGCGGCGCCCGCGATGCCCGCGACACCCGCCGTCGCGGCCGCCGATCTGTCCGAAACCGACACGATCGCCGCCGATCTCGCCGGCCACGGCCTCACCGGCGTCGTGGCCTCCTTCCTCGGTTTTGGCCTGCTGCTCGCGCTGACGCCCTGCGTGTTCCCGATGATCCCGATCCTCTCCGGCATCATCGTCGGCAGCCGCGAGCGCATCGGCAGCCTGCGCGGTTTCGTGCTGTCCGCCGTCTACGTGCTGGCGATGGCGGGGACCTATGCGGTCGCCGGTCTCGCGGCGGGCCTGTTCGGCCGCAACTTGCAGGCGGCGTTCCAGCATCCCGCCGTGCTGATCGGGACCGCGGCGCTGTTCGTCGCGCTGGCGCTGTCGATGTTCGGCTTCTTCGCGCTGCAGCTGCCGCCGGCGTGGCAGACGCGGCTCGAACGCAGCAGCCGGGCCGGCCACGGCGGCAGCCTGCCGGGGGTCGCGCTGATGGGTGGCCTGTCGGCCCTGATCGTCGGGCCCTGTGTCGCGCCGCCGCTCGCCGGCGCATTGATCTACCTCGCGCGCCAGGGCGATCCGATGACCGGGGGACTCGCGCTGTTCGCGCTGGGCCTCGGCATGGGCGTGCCGCTGCTCGTCGTCGGCGCTTCGGCCGGGCGCCTGCTGCCGCGTGCCGGCCAGTGGCTGGAACGGATCAAATATGCGTTCGGCGTGATCTCGCTCGGCATGGCGATCTGGTTCCTGTCGCGCCTGCTGCCGCCGCCGCTGACGCTCGCGCTGTGGGCGATGCTGCTGATCGGCGCCGCGATGTTCCTGGGCGCCCTCGAGCCGCTGCACGACGCGGCGACGGGCTGGCAGCGACTGTGGAAGAGCGTCGGCCTCGCCTTCCTGTGCTACGGGGCGGTGCTGATCGTCGGCGCGGCCGCGGGCGCGGACGACGTGTTCCGGCCCCTGGCGCCCTTGACCGCGGCCTCCGATCCACGGCCAGTCGAGCGTGAGCAAGCATTCACCTCCGTCAAGGATGTGCCCGCGCTCGAGCAGGCCCTGGCCGCCGCCGAGGCGGCCGGCAAGCCCGCATTGCTCGACTTCTATGCGGACTGGTGCATCGAGTGCAAACACCTCGAACGCAACACCTTCGCCGATCCGGAGGTGCGGACGGCGCTTGCTTCCTTCGCGTTGCTGCGCGCCGACGTCACCGCCAACGATGCCGCCGATCGGGCCCTGCTCGCGCGCTTCGAGCTGTTCGGCCCGCCGGCCGTGCTGCTGTTCGACGACGCTCGCCGCGAGCTCCGTCCGCACCGCCTGATCGGCTATGCCGGCCCGGCGGATTTCCTCGGCCGCCTGCGCCGCGCCTACGGCGAATGAACCGCATCGTCCATATCGTCCTCGTCGTCGCGCTCGGCGCTGCCGCGGCCGGCGCCGGCTACTGGCTGCAGCATCGCGGCGTCGCATCCCGGGCTGCCGCGGCTGCCCCTTCGGTGCTGGACGCAAGCATTGCCGATCTGAGCGGGACCCCGCGCCGGCTCGACGAATGGCAGGGCAAGCTCGTCGTGCTGAACTTCTGGGCAACCTGGTGCCCACCCTGCCTGAAGGAGATGCCGGCCTTCGTGCGGCTGCAGCGTCGCTACGGCGAGCGCGGCCTGCAGTTCATCGGCATCGCGCTCGACACGCGCGAGGAAGTCGCGAGGTTCGTGCAGGAACACGGCATCGATTTCCCGATCCTGGCCGGCGAAGAGGACGTCGCCGTCTACATGCAGCGGCTGGGCAACACGATCGGGGCGCTGCCCTTCACCGTCGTCGTCGACCGCGACGGCGCCGTGCGCCATACCCACCAGGGCGAATGGTCCGAGGCCGACGCCGAACGGATCATCACCGGGCTGCTGGACCGCCCCGCCTCCTAATCTCCGCTGTCGGTGACTGGCGGCGAGCGGCGTCGAACATCGCGACAATTGCCGCGATCTGGCTCGCACCACCCTCCTCACTGTGCTAACGTCCGCGCCGCGTCGAGCACCGCCCGCGGCGGCGCGTCGTCGACACGACAACGGGGCTCAACATCGGGAAACCGCAGCGAATGGCGTCCATCCTGCTCTTGAACGGACCGAACCTGAACCTGCTCGGAAGCCGGGAGCCGGACAAGTACGGCCATGCGACCCTGGCGGACATCGAAGCCCGCGCCGCCGCCCATGCACAGGCGTTGGGCCATGTGCTCGAGTGCTTCCAGAGCAATGCCGAACATGCGCTGATCGAGCGCATCCACGCCGCCAAGCCCGCCGGCGTCGATTTCATCGTGATCAATCCCGGCGCCTACACGCATACCAGCATCGCCCTGCGCGACGCCCTGCTCGGCGTCGCGATCCCGTTCATCGAGGTGCACCTGTCGAACGTGCACGCGCGCGAAGCCTTCCGCCAGCACTCCTATCTGTCGGACATCGCTTGCGGCGTGATCACGGGCCTCGGCGCTCAGGGCTACGAATTCGCCATCAGTGCCGCGCACGCCGCGCTCGCGTCCTGACGCGCCCGCTGCGCCAAGGCCATCTTTCGCCGGAGTTTGCATGGACATCCGTAAAGTCAAAAAGCTGATCGAACTGCTGGAGGAGTCCGGCATCGCCGAAATCGAGATCAAGGAAGGCGAGGAGTCCGTGCGGATCAGCCGCCTGATGAGCGGCATGTCGATGCCGGCGGTACAGGCCTTCCAGGTCGCCCCGGGCCCGGCGCCCGTCGCGGCCGCCGCCCCCGCGGCCGCGCCGGCCCCCGCGCCCGCCGTGGCCAAGCCCGACGGCCACGTCGTCGCCTCGCCGATGGTCGGCACCTTCTACACCGCGCCGTCGCCCGACTCGCCGGCGTTCGTCAAAGTCGGCCAGAGCGTGAAGATCGGCGATCCGCTGTGCATCATCGAGGCGATGAAGATCATGAACCCGATCGAGGCCGATCGCGCCGGCACGGTGGTCGCCGTCCTCGCCGACAACGGCCAGCCGGTCGAATTCGAACAGCCGTTGTTCATCATCAACTGACAGGGCGCGCCGATGCTGTCGAAAATCGTCATCGCGAACCGCGGTGAAATCGCGCTGCGCGTCCTGCGCGCCTGCCGCGAGCTCGGCATCCGCACGGTGGCCGTCCATTCCACGGTCGACCGCGATCTGAAGCACGTGCGGCTCGCCGACGAGTCCGTGTGCATCGGCCCGCCGCAGCCGGGCCTGTCCTACCTCAACATCCCGGCCGTGATCAGCGCCGCCGAAGTGACGGACGCGGTCGCGATCCATCCCGGCTACGGCTTCCTGTCCGAGAACGCCGACTTCGCCGAGCGCGTCGAGGAAAGCGGCTTCATCTTCATCGGGCCGCGCTCGGAGACCATTCGCCTGATGGGCGACAAGCTGTCCGCGATCAGCGCGATGAAGAAGGCGGGCATTCCCTGCGTGCCGGGCTCGGGCAAGCCGCTAGGCGAGGACATGCAGGAGAACGTCCGCATCGCGCGCGACATCGGCTACCCCGTGATCATCAAGGCCTCGGGCGGCGGCGGCGGCCGCGGCATGCGCGTGGTGCATGCGGAGGCGGCATTGAAGAACGCGATTCACCTGACCAAGACCGAGGCGCTCGCCGCCTTCCAGAACGACGCCGTCTACATGGAGAAATTCCTGGAGCATCCGCGCCACATCGAATTCCAGGTGCTCGCCGACGGCGAGGGCAACTGCGTGCACCTCGGCGAACGCGACTGCTCGATGCAGCGCCGCCACCAGAAGGTCATCGAGGAATCGCCCGCGCCCGGGATCACGCCGGAAATGCGCGAGCGCATGGGCCGGCGCTGCGTCGAGGCCTGCCAGGCCATCGGCTACCGCGGCGCCGGCACTTTCGAGTTTCTCTACGAGAACGACGAGTTCTATTTCATCGAGATGAACACCCGCGTGCAGGTCGAGCACCCGGTGACGGAGATGGTCACGGGGATCGACATCGTGCGCGAGCAGCTGCTGATCGCCGCCGGCCAGCCGCTGTCGATCCGCCAGGAGGACGTGGTGCTGCGCGGGCACGCGATCGAGTGCCGCATCAACGCCGAGGATCCGAAGACCTTTCGGCCCTCGCCCGGCAAGATCAACATCTTCCACGCGCCCGGCGGGCCGGGCATCCGCATCGACTCTCATTTATATGATGGCTACGTGGTGCCGCCGTACTACGACTCGCTGATCGCAAAGCTCATCGCCCACGGCACGACGCGCGCCGCGGCGCTCGCGCGCATGACGACGGCACTGGACGAAATCGTCGTCGACGGGATCAGCACCAATGTGCCGCTGCACCGCGAGCTCGTGCGCGACGCGGCCTTCGTCGCCGGCGGCACCGACATCCACTACCTCGAGCGCAAGCTCGCCCTCGATTGAGCGACGCCTGGCTCAAGCTCGCGCTGCCGGCCACCGACCGCACGGTCCCGGCGCTCGAACAGGCCTTCGAGGACGCGGGCGCGCTCGCGGTCTCGGTCGAAGCGCTGGACGACAGCGCGCCGCGCTTTGCCGAACCGCAGCACGCGGACACCAGCCTGTGGCCGGATTGCCTGGTCGAAGGGCTCTTTGCCGCCGATGTCGACATCGACGGCGTGCTCGCGCAGCTCGCGGCGGCCGGCTTCGAAGTCGCCGGCGCGCGTCGTGAACTCTTCGCCGACGAGGACTGGCAGACGCGCTGGCGCGAGCAGTTCTCGCCGCTCCGCTTCGCAGGCGATCTGTGGATAGTGCCGACCTGGCACGCGATCCCGGCGGGCGCGACGCGGATCATCCGGCTCGATCCCGGCATGGCCTTCGGCACCGGCACGCATCCGACGACGGGCCTGTGCCTGGACTGGTTGGGCGGTGAGCTCGAGCTCGCCGGCATGTCCGTGCTCGACTACGGCTGCGGCTCGGGCATTCTCGCGATTGCCGCGCAGCGTCACGGCGCGCGGCGGGTCGTCGGCGTCGACATCGACCCGCAGGCTTTGGTCGTCGCGCGCGAGAACGCCGCCTCGAACGCCTGCGCCGACATTCCGTTCCTGCTGCCGCCGGCCTTCGGGCCAGAGCGTTTCGACGTGCTCGTCGCCAACATCCTGCTCAACCCGCTGATCGCGCTCGCGGCAGAATTCGACGCAGGCCTGGTGCCGGGTGGACGCATCGGCCTGTCGGGCCTGCTCGCGGATCAGATCGATGCCGCCATGACGGTCTATGCGGCGCGGTTTAAGATGGACCCGCCCGTGGTGCGCGGCGAATGGGCCTTCCTCTCCGGCCGCAAGCGCGCATAGAGTCGGGTTCTCCACTCGATGTAGCCACGATGCTGAGCCTCTGCCCGCACTGCAAGACCGTCTTCCGCGTGCATGCGAAAGAGCTCGCGAGCGCGCGCGGCTTCGTCGAATGCGGCGCCTGCGATCGCGTGTTCAACGCCCTTGATCATCTGATCGACGAACCGCAGCGCGCGCCCGTTCCGCTCGAGGTGATGCCCGAGATCCTGCCGCCGGCGCTGCCGGCTGCCACGGTTCCCGCACGCACTGTGCCCGCTGCGCGCGATGACGACGGCCCGCGCGTCGGTGTCGCGAATCTCGACGAGGTCGTCATCGCCGAGCGCGAACCGCCGATGCCGCGCATCGCGCTACTCGAGCCCGACACCACGCCGGTGCTCGCGGCCGACGTCGATCTCGACGAAGCCCCCAGCGTGTTGCGCGAGGATCTCGCGCGCCTCGCCGCCGAGGAGCGCAATCGCGGGCGTCTGGCCTGGAGTCTCGTCGCTTTGCTGCTGATGCTGGGGCTTGCGGCGCAGGCCGCATGGCACTGGCGCAGCGATCTGCTCGAGCGGTTTCCGCAGCTGCGGCCATATGCAATGCAGCTGTGCGCGCGCCTCGGCTGCCGGCTCGAAGAGCCCGTCGGCGTTGCCGGCATCGAGCTCGTCGCGCGCGACGTGCGCGATCATCCGCAGTATGCGAAGACGCTGCTCGTCAACGCGACGCTGCAGAATCGCGGCAAGCACGCCGCGAAGTTTCCGGTGATCCAGCTCGGTGTCTACGACAGCAGCGGCGTCGCGGTCGGTGTGCGGCGTTTCGCGCCTGGCGAGTATCTCGATCGATCGATCGACATCGACGCCGGCATGCCCGCCGGCAGTCGCGTCTACATCGTGCTCGAGATCGCCGGTGTCGGCGATCGCGCGGACAGCTTCGAATTCCTCTTTCTCTGAGCACCGCTGGAACGCAATCGCGCGAGCAACGCAAGCGTTCACGTCGGCGATTCGCGCAACGTGACACAGCCGTCGAAAAAAAGTTTCGAGCTCGCTCCGATCGCCGCTTCCGATCGCTTTTGTTTGTGGCTATCATCTCCATCGAATTGGGGGTCGCCGGTTCCGGTCCGGTCGATGCCCTAGCACAGACAACAAGACTCGCGCCCACGGGTCACTACCGGAAGTTCCACCTGAGCCTTCGTTCTTCGCGCCGCGCGCCATGCACTCGCACGCGGCACGGGCATGCATCGCACTACGGTGGCTTTGAGAGAGACAGAAGAACAACACGATGCCCATGCGACTCGGTTCCTACACGTTCGACCGTCCTCTGGTGCTTGCACCGATGGCGGGCGTGGGCGATCGAGTCTTCCGCGCGCTGTGTCGCGCGCACGGCGCGGACTACGCGCCTTCCGAAATGACGAGCAGCAATCCGCTGCTGCGCGCCACGCCACAGACACGCAAACGTCTCGATCTCGCCGGCGAAACCGCGCCGCGCATCGTGCAGATCGCAGGTGCGGTACCGGCGGAAATGGCCGCTGCCGCGCGTGCCAGCGTTGCGCAGGGCGCGGAGATCGTCGACATCAACATGGGTTGTCCGGCCAAGCGCGTATGCAACCGGCTCGCCGGCTCCGCGCTCCTGAAAGACGAATCGCTGGTACGCGAGATCCTCTCCGCCGTGGTCGCGGCGGTCGAGGTGCCCGTCACCCTGAAGACGCGCACGGGCTGGTCGCGCGCCGATCGCAATGCGCTGCGCATCGCGCGCATCGCGGAAGACTGCGGCATCGCCGCCTTGACCTTGCATGGACGCACGCGCGAATGCGCCTACCAGGGTGAGGCCGAGTACGACACCATCGCTGCGGTGAAGGCCGCGGTGCGCATCCCCGTCATCGCCAACGGCGACATCACTACGCCCGAGAAGGCGCGACAGGTGCTCGAACACACGGGTGCCGACGGCCTGATGATCGGTCGCGCCGCCCAGGGCGATCCCTGGCTGTTCGCGCGCATTCGCGCCTATCTCGAGAACGGCCGCGTGCTGCCGTCGCCGACGCCCGTCGAGGCGCTCGAGACGCTGCGCGAGCACGTTCGTGCCCTGCACGAATTCCATGGAGCAGCACTCGGCCTGCGAATTGCACGCAAGCATGCCGGCTGGTACCAGCGATGGTTCCCTCGTGGCGCCGCGTTCCGCGCGATCTTCAACGCGCTGGACTCGGCGCCGGCCCAAATCAACTACATCAATAAAGAACTGCGCGAGAGCCGGTTCGGGCTACGACACGGAGAGGCAGCATGATGGGTAAGTCCGTTGCCAATGTTGTAATCAAGCAAATCGTCGACACGCGGGCACCCGAATACCAGCCCTTGTCATTCCACGTGAAACAGGCCTTGGAACGTTACTTCGCGGATCTGAATGGCCACACGCCGGCCGATCTCTACGATCTCGTGTTGTGCGAGGTCGAGCGCCCGTTGCTCGAAGAAGTGCTGCGCCGGACGCGCGGCAATATTTCCAAGGCCGCCCAGTACCTGGGACTGAATCGTGCGACCCTGCGCAAGAAGCTCGAGCGCCACGGGATCGCCAACTGAACGGCCCATCGTCGCAGTGCCGCGCACGCGGCGCATGGCCTGAAGGACTTTCTCCCCGATGATACGTATCCGTCGTGCGCTGCTCAGCGTTTCCGACAAGACCGGCCTCGTCGATTTCGCCCGTGCGCTCGCGGCTCGCGGCATCGAGCTGCTGTCCACCGGCGGCACCGCGACGGCACTGCGCGCCGCGGGATTGACCGTCACGGACGTTTCCGCGCATACGGGCTTTCCGGAGATCATGGATGGCCGCGTCAAGACGCTGCATCCGAAGATCCACGGCGGCCTGCTCGGCCGGCGCGGCACCGACGATGCGGTGATGGCGCAGCACGGCATCGCGCCCATCGACCTGCTGGCGGTGAATCTCTATCCCTTCGAGGCGACGATCGCGAAGCCCGACTGCTCGCTGGCGGACGCGATCGAGAACATCGATATCGGCGGCCCGGCGATGCTGCGCGCGGCGGCCAAGAACCACGCGCACGTCGCGGTGGTGGTCGACCCGTCCGACTATGCCGCGATCGTCGCCGAGCTCGGCGCAGCGGACGGGCTCGCCGAAACCACCTGCTTCGGCCTCGCCGCCAAGGCCTATGCGCACACCGCCGACTACGACCGCGCCGTGTCGAGCTACCTGCTCGCGCGCCAGATCGGGGCGCCGCGCTTCCCGGACACCGTGCGCCTGCGGTTCACGAAGCTGCAGGATCTGCGCTACGGCGAGAACCCGCACCAGGCCGCGGCCTTCTACGCCGAGGCCGACGCGCCGGCGGGATCGATCGCCGCCGCCCGTCAGCTGCATGGCAAGGAGCTCTCGTACAACAACATCGCGGACACCGACGCCGCCTTGATGTGTGTGCTCGCTTACGCCGAGCCTGCGTGCTGCATCGTCAAACATGCGAACCCCTGCGGCGTCGCCGAGGCCGCGAGCCTCCGCGAAGCCTACGAGCACGCCTATCGTACCGATCCGACCTCGGCCTTCGGCGGCATCATCGCCTTCAATCGCGAGCTCGACGCCGATACGGCCGAGGCCATCGTCTCGCGCCAGTTCGTCGAGGTGATCGTCGCGCCGAGCGTCAGCGAGGACGCGCTCGCCGTGTGCCGACGCAAAAAGGACGTTCGCGTGCTCATCGTCGGCATGCCCGGCCCCGAGCGGCCGACGCTGGACTACAAGCGCGTCACCGGTGGTCTGCTGGTGCAGGACCGCGATGCCGTCGCTTGCGCGATCGGCCCGACCGATCTGAAAGTCGTCACCGCGCGATCGCCGAGCGACGCGGAGCTGCGCGATCTGATGTTCGCGTGGAAGGTCGTGAAGTGCGTGAAGTCGAACGCGATCGTCTACGCCCGCGAGCGCCGCACCATCGGCGTCGGCGCCGGCCAGATGAGCCGCGTCTACTCCGCGCGCATCGCCGGCATCAAGGCCGCCGACGAAGGCCTCGAAGTCAAAGGCTCGGTCATGGCCTCCGACGCCTTCTTCCCCTTCCGCGACGGCATCGACTCTGCCGCCGCCGTCGGCATCACCGCCGTCATCCAACCCGGCGGCTCCGTCCGCGACGCCGAAGTCATCCAGGCCGCCAACGAAGCCGGCATGGCAATGGTCTTCACGGGCATGCGGCATTTCCGGCATTGAGTGTCGTGCCGTCTGCCATGGGTTGATTTGCCACAGAGAACACCGAGAACACAGAGAAAAATAGAGAGAGAGAAAGAATCGCGAAACCGGGAGACATGGTTTATCACTGACAAGGAGGTCGGGCGTGAACCAGGAACGGGATCCTCTGACTGAAAAGGTCATCGGGCTGGCCATCGAAGTGCATCGTGAACTCGGTCCCGGCCTCAACGAAAACATTTATGAGGCGGCACTCGAGTTCGAGCTCAATCAAGCGTGCCTGCAGTGCTCGAGACAAGTTGCCATTGACGTGAGGTACAAGGGTCGAACGTTGG
The DNA here is from genome assembly GCA_050248455.1 of Gammaproteobacteria bacterium. Lineage (GTDB taxonomy): Bacteria > Pseudomonadota > Gammaproteobacteria. Next base: position 11,041 of record JBFWSI010000036.1, read on the forward strand.
GCATGGGTTTTCGAGTGGACCTGATCGTCGAACGGACGCTACCAATCGAACTGAAGGCGGTGGATCAGTTGTCCGAACTGCACAAGGCACAGTTGATCACTTACTTGCGGCTGCTGAGCCTCAAGCGAGGATTGCTGATCAATTTCAATGCAATGCCGCTTCGCGTCGGCATTCGACGCTTATCTCTCTGAATTCCTCGGTGTTCTCTGTGTTCTCGGTGGCGATGTAGGGCGTCCAATGAAAGTACTGATCATAGGCAGCGGCGGGCGCGAGCATGCGCTTGCTTGGAAGTGTGCGCAGTCGCCGCGGGTGCGGCGGGTGTTCGTGGCGCCGGGAAATGCGGGCACGGCGCGGGAGCCGAAGGTCAGGAACGTCGCCATCGGTGCCGAGGACATTCCGGCGCTCGTCGCCTTTGCGCGCAGGCAGCAGATCGAGCTGAGCATCGTCGGGCCCGAGGCGCCGCTGGTCGCGGGGGTGGTCGATGCCTTCGAGCGCGCGGGCCTGAAGTGCTTCGGGCCGCGTGCGAACGCGGCGATTCTCGAGGCCTCGAAGGCTTTCACCAAGGACTTCTTCAAGCGTCACGGCATTCCTACCGCGGCTTACGAGAATTTCACCGATCTGACTGCGGCGGAGGCTTATATAAGGAGTCGGCCGCTGCCGATCGTCGTGAAGGCGTCGGGGCTGGCTGCCGGCAAGGGCGTCATCATCGCGCACAGCCACGACGAGGCGCTCGCCGCCGCGCGCGACATGCTCGCCGGCAATGCGTTCGGCGCCGCGGGCAGTGAAATCGTCGTCGAGGAGTTCCTCGAGGGCGAGGAAGCGAGCTTCATCGTGATGACGGATGGGAAGACCATCCTGCCGTTTCCGTCCGCCCAGGATCACAAGGCCGTGTTCGACGGCGACCAGGGCCCGAACACGGGTGGCATGGGCGCCTATTCGCCGGCGCCGATCGTCGACGCCACGCTGCACGCGCGCGTCATCCGCGAGATCATCGAACCCACGCTCGCGGGGATGGCGGCGGAAGGCCGGCCCTATGTCGGCTTTCTCTACGCCGGGCTCATGATCGCGCGGGACGGCACGCCGAAAACGCTGGAGTACAACTGCCGCTTCGGCGATCCCGAGACGCAGCCGATCGTGATGCGCCTGCGCTCGGATCTGCCGGAGGCCTGTCTCGCCGTGCTGAACGGTGAAGCCCGGCGCGCGAAACTCGATTTCGATCCGCGCGTGACGGTCGGTGTCGTGCTGGCCGCCGGCGGCTATCCCGGCGACTACGCCAAAGGCAGGCCGATCGAAGGACTCGATGCCGAGCTTCCGGACACGCGCGTCTTCCACGCCGGGACGGTCGAGAAGGACGGCAAGATCCTCACCGGCGGCGGCCGCGTGCTGTGCGTCGTCGGCATCGGCGCCACGGTGCGCGAAGCGCAGGCCAAAGCCTACGAACGCGTCGACCTCATCCACTGGGACGGCATGCACTGCCGGCGCGACATCGGCTATCGGGCGGTGGCCCGCGAAGCGCGCGCCTGAAGCCCGATATGGACCCGGAGCGCCGCGCAGCGGCGCGGAATCCGGCAACCGCGGCGCGCTGGGCCCGGCGCACGTGATCCCGGCGCGATTGCTTCTGCGGCGTCTCGGCCCAGGGGATCCGTCGGTGACCGGGATGCCTGCACGACGCTCATTGAAAAAGCCGCTGCGTTGGGCTACTCCCTGATCCGGAATCACGATTTCATCGACGGCAATGAACGCAGCACACATCGCGAAGCTCGCCTCTGCAACGCTGACCGGCGCCATGCCGTTTCCCGAAATCGTCGGTCGCCTGCTCGACGAGGGAGTCGAGTGCTACCTCGTCGACTATCGCGCGCTTCGGTTCACTTTCTACGGCACGAACGGCGGTGTCGTTGTCGCGCCGCTGGCGATTGAAGGGTTGCCCGAGGTCACCGAGAACTTCGATTCGGCGAGCCTTCGATCCGCGATCCATGACAGTCAGACG
>JBFWSI010000037.1:0-12934 GCA_050248455.1 Gammaproteobacteria bacterium
GTTGACGATCGTCATGTTCTCGCTGGCGTGGAAGCTCCCCTGGTTGTCGAAGCTGCTGCTCGACTGCATGAACAGCGCATCCGTCGTGTCCCAGGCGAAGTTGCCGAGGTTCGTGAACGCGAGGCCACTCATGATCTTGCTGCCGCCGCTGCGGGCAGTCAGCGTCTGGCCGGCGGCCGTCGACCAGCTGCCGCTCAGGGTGCCGCCGGTGAAGCTCGCCGCGCCGGACAGCAGGGCCGCATTGCCGGTCGCCGTACCGCCTGCGAGCACGAGGTTGCTGCTCGTGAACGCGCCGTTGAAGGTCGCATTGGAGAGGATGCGGCTTGCGCCGCTGCCGGTGAACGAGCTGCCTGCATTGAACGTCGCGTTGCCGCCGCTGAAATCCAGCGTGCCGCTCAGCACGTCGATAATGCCGCTGTTGACGAACCCGATGCTGCCTATCGTCGCGGCACCGGCGCCTGCGGTCTTGCGCAAGGTGCCCGAGTTCGTGAACACCGGCAGGGTGCCGCCATTGTTGATCAGCGTGAAATCGCCGCCGATTCTCCACAGCCCGCCGTTGTTGAGGCGCGCATCGCTCTGCAGGAACAGTGAGTCGGCGTTCCAGTCGACCTGTCCGAGATTCGTGAAGGTGACCCCGCTGAAGATCTTGTTGCCGCCGGCGTTGATCTGCAGGGTATCGCCGGCCTGCAGGGGCTCGGGAGCAGTGAAGTCCGGCACGAAGTTGCCGCTCGAGAAGACGAAGTCCTGGGCCGGTGCGGCTGCTGCGGACAGCAGCAGCGGGACCAGGCCGAAGCGCAGATAGCTGAGTCGATTCATCCAAGCTCTCCGGGGATTTTTCCTGTTCAACAGGCACCCCCGTCCATGCCGGGTGTCGTCAAGGATTTTTACAGAAGCACCGCGCTCGGGCCTTTCACGAGTTCAGCAGCAGCATTCGTGCCGGCACGCTAAAGCTTTGAGCAGGAAAGCCCGTATCACCCCTCATCGGAAACTCAAGAGGATTTTGTAAAGAAACCTGCTCCTGCAGGAGGAGACGTGCGGCCCCGCAATTGGGCCGGGGAGCGCCGGCTTTTTCGCTCAATGGAATAGGAAATATTCCCGGAAGCGCGGCTGGTGCTCTCGCGGTCCTGCCCGTGCGGAAAGGACTGCCTCAAGCCAGCGCCCGGCTCACCACTTCCCAGCTGTCCTTCGACAGCTGCGGCGCATCGCGGATGCCCTCGAGCGCTGCGCGCGCGTGCGCCTGGCGTCCGGCGTCGAACTTGCGCCAGCGATCGAAGGCGCGGGCGAGGCGTGCGGCGATCTGCGGATTGATCGGATCCAACGCGAGCACCTGCTCGGCGGCGAAGGCATAGCCGCTGCCGTCGGCGGCGTGGAAGCGGACGTGGTTGCCGTGGCAGAAGCTGCCGATCAGCGCGCGCACCTTGTTCGGGTTGCGCAGATCGAAGGTCGGATGCAGGAGCAGGGCGCGCACCTCGGTCAGCGTGCCCGGCAGCCGCGAGCCGGCCTGCACGCCGAACCACTTGTCGAGCACGAGCTCCTCGTGCTGCCAGCGGCGCTGGAAGCCGTCGAGCGCGAGGCGGCGTTCGGGGCAGTCGGCGTTGGCGAGCGCGACGAGCGCCGCCATCGCGTCGGTCATGTTGTCCGCGCTTTCCAGCTGCGCGAGGCAGCGCGCGTGCCAGGCCGGATCCTCGAGCTCCATCAGGAAGCCGAGCGCGAGATTGCGCAGCGCGCGCCGGCCGGCCGGCGCGGGATCAGGGCGGTAGGGGCCGGGCGTCGTCGAGCTCTCGTAAGTTTCGATCCACTGTTCGCGCAGGCGCTCGGCGAGCACGCGACGCAGCGCCGTGCGCACGCTGAAGATCGCATCGGGATCGGCGACTTCGAACTGCTCGGCGAGATAGCCCGCCTGCGGCAGGCTCAGCGCCTCGGCGGCGAAGGCGGGGTCGCGCGGCGCATCGGCGAGCAGGCGCGCGCAGGCGGCGACGAAATCGTCCGGGAACTCCACGGGCCGGCCGGCGCGCCGGGCCTCGATGCCGCGCACGAGCACGTTCAGCGCGAGCCGCTGGCCGGCTTCCCAGCGATTGAACGGATCGCCGTCGTGCGCCATCAGCAGCGCGAGCTCGGCACCCGTGTAGTCGTGACGCAGGACGACGGGCGCGGAGAAGCCGCGCAGCAGCGAGGGCACTGGCGGCGCCGGCACGTCGAGGAACACGAAGCGTGCCTCGGCATCGGTCAAGGACAGCACGCGAGTCGTGCCGCCCGCTTCCGTTTCGCCGTCGAGACGCAGCGGCAGCTCGTGCCCGTCGGCGCTCAGCAGGCCGAGTGCGATGGGCAGGTGAAAGGGCCGCTTCTCGTTTTGATCGGGCGTCGGCGGGCAGTGCTGGCGCAGATGCAGTGTGTAGCGGCGCGTCGCCGCGTCGTAGTCGCCGCGGCTCTCGATGACCGGGGTGCCGGCCTGGTCGTACCAGCGACGGAACTGGCCTAGATCGACGCCGGAGGCGTCTTGCATCGCGGCGACGAACTCCTCGATGCGCACGGCCTGACCGTCGTGACGCGCGAAATAGAGATCCATGCCGCGACGGAAAGCCTCGGCCCCCAGCAGCGTGTGGATCATGCGCACGACTTCGGCGCCCTTGTTGTAGACGGTCGCGGTGTAGAAGTTGCTGATCTCGATGTACGAAGGCGGCCGCACCGGATGCGCCATCGGGCCCGCGTCCTCCGGGAACTGTGCGGCGCGCAGCGTGCGCACTTCCTGGATGCGCTGGAGCGCATGCGAATAGCGATCGCCGCCATATTGCTGATCGCGAAACACGGTCAGCCCTTCCTTCAGGCTTAACTGGAACCAGTCGCGGCAGGTGACGCGGTTGCCGGTCCAGTTGTGGAAGTACTCGTGGGCGACGACACGGTCGAGCATCATGAAATCGGTGTCGGTCGCGGTGTCGGCGCGGGCCAAGACGTATTTCGTGTTGAAGATGTTGAGTCCCTTGTTCTCCATCGCGCCCATGTTGAAGTCGCCGACCGCGACGATCATGTACTGGTCGAGATCGAGCTCGAGGCCGAATACTTCCTCGTCCCAGCGCATCGCGGACTTCAAGGCCTCGAGCGCGAAAGCGGTCTGATCGAGCTTGCCTGGCTCGACGTAGAGGCCGAGCTTGACGCGACGACCCGACGCCGTCGTGAACTCGCTCTCCAGGCAATCGAGACGCGCCGCGACCATCGCGAACAGGTAGCTCGGCTTCGGAAACGGATCGACCCAGCGCGCCCAGTGCCGACCTCCGGTTTCCTCGCCGCTCGCATCGAGATTGCCGTTCGACAGCAGAATCGGAAAGCGCGCGCGATCGGCGTGGATCGTCGTCGTGTAGCGCGCCATCACGTCCGGGCGATCGGGAAACCAGGTGATGCGCCGGAACCCCTCGGCTTCGCACTGCGTGAAATAGCCGTCGCGCGAGGCATAGAGGCCCATCAGCTGCGTGTTCTTCTCCGGTTCGATCGATACTTCCGTCGTCAGCGCGCAGCGTTCGGGCAGCCCGGGCACGGTGAGTGCGTTCGCCGTCAGCGCATAAGCGTCCGGCGCGAGCGCGACGCCGTCGAGAGACACGCGTTCGAGCCCGAGGCCGTCGCCGTCGAGCACCAGCGGCGCATGCCCGGGCGCTGCCGGATTGCGCGCCAGCGCGAGCGTCGCCCGCACGCGGGTGTGGGTGGGCCGGATGTCGACGTCGAGCTCGACGCGGTCGACGAGGAAGGCGGGCGGCGTGTAGTCCGCGAGGCGTACCGGCTGGGGGAGCGGGCTCTGCATGGGATGTCCGGATTGAAATTCCTGAACGACAGTGTAGCGACTCCGCGGTGGACTACGGCGCAGCGCCGGCCGCCGCAGGCGCCGTACATCCGCCGGTGCGGCCCCGCCTCCGCAGTCGCAGCATCTGCGCCTACAATGCGCGCATGGCCAAGCCCGCCGTGAAGACTCCTCGCCGTCCGCAGCGTCCCACCGTGCGCGTGCTGCTCGGCGCGGTGATCGCGATGGGGCCCGGCAAGGCCGATTTGCTCGAAGCGATCGAGGGCACGGGCTCGATCTCGGCCGCGGCGAAGTCGCTCGGCATGAGCTATCGCCGCGCCTGGATGCTGGTCGACACGATGAACCGCTGTTTCCGCGAACCCGTGGTGAGCGCGGCGACCGGCGGCAGCGGCGGCGGCGGCGCCGAGGTGACGCCCTACGGCCGTGAAATCCTGAAGCGCTATCGTGCAATGGAGGCGCGCGCCGTCGGCGCCATCGCCCGCGACATCGAGGACTTCTCCGGTTTTCTCCGCTCGCGGGGCTCCTGAGGCTGCCGCGCCGGGACGGCTTGCGGTCTTCGTTATGCATAAGAGAATATAGCGAACCCGCATCGGGGCCGTCGGACCGGCCCCGACGCGGAATTCCATTGGCCCATCGATCGTGACCCTGCAACGAGACGCCTGTCATGCGTAATATACGAATCAATATAGCGAGGCTGTGCTGCAGCCTCGTCGTCGTTCCGTTCGCGCTGCCTGCCGCAGCGGTGGACGAACGCTTCAGCCTCGGCGAGATCCTCGTGATCGGCAAGCGCGAAGCCGATGCCACCGGCATCGGCGGCGTGTCGATTTCCGCCGAGCAGGCCTGGACCTATCAGCGTCCCGCGCTCGACGAACTCGTCAACATCGCGCCCGGCGTGTCGTCGACGCTCGACGCGAACGGGCGGCGCAACGAATCCGACGTATTCGTGCGCGGTTTCAACCGGCTCCAGGTGCCCTTGATGATCGACGGCGTGCGCGTCTACCTGCCGGCGGACAACCGGCTCGACTTCGGCCGCTTCCTCACCGCGGACATCGCCGAGGTGCAGATCCAGAAGGGCTATGCGTCGGTGATCGACGGCCCGGGCATGATGGGCGGCGCGATCAACCTCGTCACGCGCGTGCCGACCAGGGCCTTCGAAGCCGAGGCCCAGGGCGGCTTCAGTCTCGATCGCTCGGCCGATCTGAACGAGTGGAACGGCTACCTGCGCGCGGGATCGCGCCAGCAGCGCTATTACGTGCAGGGCAGCGTGAGCTATCGAGATCGGGATTTCTGGACCTTGCCCGCGAGCTACGATCCGGTGCCGCGTTCGCTCGAGGACGGGGGACGGCGTCAGGGCTCGGACATCCGCGACTGGGGTATCAATCTGAAGGCCGGACTCACGCCGAACGACACCGACGAGTACACGATCAATCACACGCGCCAGGACGGCCGCAAGGGCGCGCCGCTGAACGTCTTCAACAATCCGCCGGTGCCGGGCAACAGTTTCTGGCGCTGGCCGTGGTGGAACGTGCAGTCGACGTCGCTGCTGACGAACACCCGGCTCGGCGCGGCGTCCTCGGTGAAGACCACGCTCTACTACAACACCTTCGACAATGCGCTCGATGCCTTCGACGACATCAGCTACACGACGCAGGCGCGCCCCGGCCGCTTCCGCAGCTACTACGATGACCATGCCTACGGCGGCAACGTCGAGCTGGCGACCGATCTGATTCCGCGCAATACCCTGAAGGCCGCGTTTCACTATCGCGTCGACGTGCACGAGGAACGGAATTTGAACCGTCCGTCGAACCCGGCGGCGCGCTCGCTCGAACCCGTGCAGACGCAGTCGCAGGACACCTGGTCGGTGGCCGTCGAAGACACGCTGCATCTCGCGCGCGACGTCGATCTCGTCGGCGGTGTCTCCTACGAGGAGTACTGGGTCGACGACGCCGAGGAGTTCGACAGCGTCACGCAGCGCATCTTCGAGCGCCCGCTCGGCGGCACCGACGCGTTCAACTGGCAGTTCGCCGGGATCTGGCGCTACCGTGACAGCGGGCAGGCGCACGTCAGCGTGTCCGATCGCGCCCGCTTTCCGACGATCTTCGAGCTCTACAGCACGCGCTTCGGCACCGCGGTCCCGAATCCCGATCTCGAGCCGGAGCGCGCGACGAACATCGAGATCGGCGTGCGCGACGAACTGCTGGCGGGCCTGCGCACGGAAGCGGCGATCTTCTACAGCGACGTGCGCGATCTGATCCAGACCGTCCAGATCGGACCCGGCACCACGCAGACCCAGAACGTCGGTGACGGTGCGTTCTACGGCGCCGAGCTCGCATTGGACGCGAGCCTGCGGCCGACGCTCGGCATCGGCGGCAACTACACCTACATCCGGCGCGACGTCACCGATCCCTCGCAGCCGCGCCTGAAGCCGACCGGCGTGCCGACGCACAAGGGCTTCGTGTACCTGCGCTGGGCTCCGCTCGACAGGCTGACGGTGACGCCCAGCCTCGAGCTCGCGAGCTCGCGCTGGAGCGACGTCGAGACCACTCCCGTGTCGCCCTTCCCGTTCATCGAGACCGGCGCCTATACCCTCGGCAACGTGCAGGTCGACTACGCCGTGCGGCGCAACTTCGACGTCGCAGTCGGCGCGCGCAATCTGTTCGACGACGAGTACGCACTCGCGTGGGGACTGCCGCAGCCCGGTCGCAGCTTCTACGTGAAGGCGCGCATCGAATATTGAACGACGTGAACGGGAGCAAGGGGATGAATCGGTACACCGGGCTCTGGTCGATCGCAATCCTGACGCTGAGTCTGTCGAGTGCGGCCGCGGCGCAGGCATCGACGACGAGCGGTGCTTGCGACGCCTATGCGGTCGACGTTTCCGGTGAAGTGGCGGCAATGGCGAAGCCGGCTACGGCGCTCACGGCCGATGCGGCGAAACACACCGCGCTCGTCGCCGGCGTCGTCTACCGCCTGCAACTCGCACCGCAGCAGGGCTACGCGTTCGTCGCCGCCCCCGAGCGCCGACAGCTCGACGATGGCGCCTATGCCGGCGTCGCGCGTTTCAGCGTGCCGGCGGCGGGCCGCTGGCGCATCAGTCTCGGCGCCGCGAGCTGGATCGACGTCGTCGATGCGGGAGGGCGGCTGGTGAGCGCGGGCCGTTTCGAAGGCCATCCCGAATGCGCGGTGCTGCGCAAATGGGTCGAGTTCCCGCTCGCCGCCGAGCTGCCCTACACGCTGCAGCTGAGCGGCGGCACCGCAGCCGAGCTCACGGTACTGATCTCGGGGCCACTGCCGGACGCGCAGTGAGCGCGCGCGCGATCCGTCGCGCGGGCCTGGTGCCGACGCTGTCGGCGATCATCGCCTCGGCGCCCTTGTTTGCCCGCGACTTCGAGCTTCCGGATCTGCTCGCGCCGACCGGCGGTGGCCTGCTCAGCGTCGACGGCAGCGCGCGCTCGGCCCTGTACGCGGAAGCGCTGAGCTTCGACGCGGCGCTGCGCGCCCGCCGCGCGCGCGGCGAGGCGATCGTCAACACGGCGTTCATCCCGGCGCAGCCAACTGCGAGCGCGCGGGACGGGCTCGGGCCCTTGTTCAACGGCGCGTCCTGCGAGAGCTGCCATCGTGGCCTGCGCCGCGCCCCGGCGATCGAGCGCGCCGGCCCCGCGCCGGCCGCGCTGGTCTTCCAGTTGAGCGGACGCGACGCGGCGGGCCGCGCCGTTCCGCATCCCGTGTATGGCAGCGAACTGAACGTCGCCGCCGTGCCGGGCGTGCCGGTCGAAGCGATACCGCGGATCGCTTACGCGCGACGCCACGGCCGTCACGATGACGGCATGCCCTGGACGCTGCGCGTGCCGCACTACACCTTCGAGCGCTTGAACTATGGGCCGCTCGACGAGGCACGCTTCTCACCGCGCATTGCGTCCAGCCTGCAGGGCCTGGGGCTGCTCGAGGCAGTGCCCGCCGCCGCGCTGCTGGCCGCGGCCGATCCCGACGACGCGGACGGCGACGGCATCTCCGGGCGTGCGAACTGGATCGTCGATGCCGCAGGACGCCGCCGGCTCGGCCGCTTCGGCTGGAAAGCGAATCATCCGACGCTGCGCGCGCAAATCGTGGCCGCGTTCCGGGCCGAGCAAGGCCTCGTCGCCGATATTGCCGGCGGGCCCAACTGCAGCTCGCACCAAGCCGCGTGCCTGAATGCGCCGCACGGCGGCGCGCCCGAGATCGCGGCCGCCGATCTCGATGCCGTGCTTACGTTCCTGCGTACGGTGCCGGTGGCGGCGCGTCGGCACGTCGACACTCCGGCGGTGCAGCGCGGGGCAGCCCGTTTTATCGACACGGGCTGCGCGGCCTGCCATCGGCCGACACTGCGCACGGGCGCAGTCGCCGCGCTGCCTTTCCTCGCGAACCAGCGCATTCACGCCTATACCGATCTGCTGCTGCACGATCTCGGCCCCGGCCTTGCCGACGGACGTCCGGACCACGCGGCCGATGGACGCGAATGGCGCACGGCCCCGCTGTGGGGCCTCGGCTTCGACCCGGATGTCGGGCGCCCGACGTCCTTTCTGCACGACGGCCGCGCGCGCACGCTCGAAGAGGCCATCCTGTGGCACGGCGGCGAGGCCGCGGCCGCCCGGCGCCGCTACTCGAGCCTGAACGCCGACGCACGCGCCGATCTGATCGCGTTCCTGCATTCGCTCTGAACGGGCCGCAAGGCCGGGCGATGTCACACTCGGACCGCCTGTCCCGTCATGCGAAGATCGACGGCACCGGAGCGACGGGCGAGCGGACATGAGCGATACGACGACGGCGGCGGCGGGCGCGGACGCGCGCCCGCCCGGCATGGACGAGCGCGCGCAGCGCTATGCCGCCGAGCACGCGCGGCCGCTGCGCGCGCTGGCCTACCGCATGCTCGGCTCGCGCGCCGATGCCGAGGACGTCGTGCAGGAAGCCTGGTTGCGCTGGTCGACCGCGATCGACGCTACGGCGATCCGGCATCCGCGCGAGTATCTGTCGCGCATCGTGACGCGGTTGTGCCTCGATCGGCTCGGCGCGGCCGCCGCGCGGCGCGAGCAGTACGTGGGACTGTGGCTGCCCGAGCCCTTGCTCGACGACGAGCGCGCGGACTGGTGTCCCGAACGACAGACTGCGCTTGCGCAGGATGTGTCGATGGCGTTTCTCCTCGCACTCGAGCGCCTGTCACCGCTCGAGCGCGCCGCCTTTCTGCTGCACGAGGTCTTCGAGCTCGGCTTCGACGAAGTCGCGCAGCACCTCGCGCGCAGCCCGGCCGCCTGCCGCCAGCTCGCGAGCCGGGCGCGCGCGCACCTGCGCGCCGGGGAGGCGCGACGCAGCGTGTCCGCGGCGGAGCGCGAGCGGCTCGGCGCGGCTTTCGTGCGCGCGCTGCGCGATCGCGACGTCGATGCGCTCACCCGCGCGCTGACCGCGGACGCGACGCTGCTCGCCGACGGCGGCGGTCGCGTCACGGCGATCTCGCGCGCACTGCACGGCGGGCCGGCAGTGGCGCGTCTGCTCGTCGCCTTCGCCGATCTCCCTGCCGCGGCCGCGTGGCGGCTGCAGCCCGTCGGCGTCGGCGGTGAACCGGGTTATCTCGTCGTCGACGAGCAGGCAGGTGTCCTGGTGCAGGTGGTCGCGCTGATACCCGCCGCGGACGGCACGCAGGTGACCGGCATACACGTGCAACGCAATCCCGACAAGCTGCGCGCCGTCGCCGCGACGCTGGGGCTCGATCTCATGCATCGAGACCCCGGCGGCGCGTCACACGCGTAGCGGCTGCATCGTCTTGGGATCGAAATCAAAGCCGAGGAAACGCTCATGCATCCCGACACCCGCACCGATTACCGCCAGCAGTCGCCCGCGCTGTATCGCAAGTTCACCGAGTTCGGCATGGCCGTCCACGGCGATCCGGCGCTCGATGCCGGTATCGCCCATCTCGTCGATCTGCGCGCCTCGCAGCTGAACGGCTGCGCCTTCTGCGTCGACATGCACGTCAAGGAAGCCCGCCTGCACGGCGATCGCGAGCTGAGATTGCACCACGTCGCGATCTGGCGCGAATCGCCGCTGTTCGACGCGCGCGAGCGCGCCGCGCTGGCATGGACCGAGGCCTTGACGAGACTGGGGCCGGACGGCATTCCCGATGCACTGTATGCCGAAGTCGCCGCGCAGTTCGCGCCGGATGCCCTCGTCGCGCTGACCTGGCGCGTGGTCGCGATCAACGGCTGGAACCGCGCCAACATCGCCTTCCGCACCGCGCCGGGCTCGCTCGATGCGGTCTTCGGGCTCGAGCGGGCCGGGCTGCGTTGAGACGCAGGGGCGGCTGCTTGCGGTGATCGGCGTCCCCGTGCCGGTCTGCCCGAGCGAGCGACTGCGACGCGAGCGCGAGGCGCTCGATCGCTACCGCGCGCGCTTCGACTTGAAGAGCGGGGTGCTCGAAAGCGTATCGAGCCGTGTCGCGATCGCCGTGCACCCCGGCGGCGGCGCGGCGCCCGTGATTTTCACGCAGCGATGCGTGTGAAGTGCAGGTCGGCGCGCGGAGGGATGGGGATCCTTCACGGCAGCTGCGCGGTCACGATCAGATCGCGCGCGGCGCTCAGGTCCTTGTCGAAGTAGTGCATGCGCGCCGCCTGGTAGACGACCGCCTGCAGCCTGCCGCCCTTCACGGTGCCGCCGACGTAGGCACGGCGGATGACCTCGTCCTCGGCGACGAACTCGAAATCCAGCTCGAATCCCGGCTGGCCGGCGATCGTCAGGGGTTTCAGTTCACCCGTTCGCGTCACCGTCGCGCCGAACAGGCGTGCGCAGGTGGTCTGGACGAGCTCGGCGACTTCGTTCGGCAGCATGTCCGCCCGAAATACCGGGTAAGGCGTCTTCGCCTGTTCGGCGACCAGCGGTTTGCCGTCCTGTATGTCCGAGATGAACGACAGCGAGTTCAGGGTCACGCCGTCGACCGTCCAGGTCGGCAGACGACCGGGCGCGTGCGCGGCGGGGACCGTGTTCCAGATCGGCGCGCGCGTCGTCACCGACAGCGAGCCGACCGCGTTGGTCCCCTGCTTGACCTGCTGGTACTGACCGCAGGCGGCGAGCGCCAGCATTGCCACGGCGAGCAGGCTGCGCGAGGCGGTGCGTGTCATGGCGCAGTGCCCGTCAGGCTCAGGTAGTACTCGATCATCGCGCGATCTCCGGCACCGGGCGCCGCTTCGAGGTAAGCCGTCAAATGTTCGCGAGCCTCCGGCAGCTCCTTGGCCTTCAGCTTCCACAGGCCGATCGCACGGTGCGTCTCGGCGGGTGCGTCCGGATACATCAGCGCAGTCTCGTAGTGATCGAGCGCGGCGCGCGACAGCGTGCTGGTGTCCTTCAGGCGCGCCACTTCGCCGAGCTGGTAATTGACCACGCCGGGCACGAAGCCGGCGTCGAGCAGCCGACGAAACAGCCACTCGCTCTTCCTGGGCTGGTGCAGCGCGATCTCGTCGCCGAACCACGTCGCAAGGTGAGGGCGCACCGCGTCGAGATGGCGGCGGCGCGCCTCGTCCGCGGTAATCGTCCGGGCGGCCGTTTCCCGTGCGCTGTCTGCGCGCATTCCCGCCATGCGCTCGTCGGGCGCAGGATGCGTCGCGAAGAAGGCACTGCGCTCCTCCGCCTCGCCGTCGTCGGCGCGGTCCTCGTCGATCAAGTTCTGCCACACCGTCGGCGCTTCATCGGGATCGTAGCCGGCGCGCGCGATCAGGTGCAGGCCGTAGCGATCGGCCTCGGTTTCGTGCTCGCGGCTGAATGCGAACAGCGAGCCGAGCATGCCGAGCTGGGCACCGAGCGAAGCCGCCTCCGCCGTGCCGGCCCCCACGCCGCCGCCGACCACGGCAGCGCCGAGACCGAGCGTGAACAGCGTCAGCAGATTGCCCTTGCGCCGCAGGTCCTCCATCTGCTGCAAGCCGTGCTGGCGCAGATAGTGGCCGAGCTCGTGCCCCAGCACCGCCGCGAGCTGCGCTTCGTTGCGCACGCGGATCAGCAGGCCCGTCCACACCTGCATCGCCCCGTTCGGCATCATGCTCGCATTGAAGTACGGCGTGCGCATCACGTAGAGACGAATGTCTGCGCAGTAGTCCGGCGCGAGCCTGCAGACGATGTCGTGCAGGTAAGCCTCGAGCGCCGGATCGGCGATCCGGCGTGGCGACTGGGCGATCACGCGCTCGTAGTCCTCCGCGGCCATCCACAGCCCGCCCTCGACGCCTTCGCGCGAAGGCGAATGATGGGCGCTCAGGCTCGGCGTCGGCGGCGGATTCGCGGCCGCGCCGGCGTGCAGGCATGCGAGCAGCGCGAGGCACGTGGGCACGCGCCTCATCTGGGCATGCCCTCCAGCAGATTCGCGACCGTCGTCTTGGCACCGGCGAGATCCCGCGTGTCGCCCGAGGCGCTGGACAGGAAGTTGAACCAGACGATGTCGCCCGACGACAGATCGACCAGCGTCGCGAAGCCCAGCTGCTGTCCCCCCTGCAGGCCGACGCCGAGCGCGGCGGCGAAGATCTGCGTGAGCACGCGGCCCGTGCTGCTGAAGCTGTCGCGCAGGTAGACGAACAGCGCGTAGTCCGCTTTCGCGTGGGCCTTCAGCACCGCAGCGTCGCGGCCGAGGGACCAGTCGAAGCGATCCTTCTTCGTCGGCAACGGCACGGCCATCTTGTGCATGATGATGGCGGTGCCGACGGCGCGGTGGAGATGTTCGATCTCGGCAATCGTCGTGGCCGCAGGCTCGCCCGCCTCGGGCGGGACATAGGTGAGCAGCTGCTTGCCTGAGAGCGCGGGTGATTCGCGCACGGCAGTGACGAGGTGGGATTTCGCGGCGTCCGTCCACGCCGCCTGCGGTTGCAGCGTGCCCCCGGCCGTGAGCACGCTCAGCTCGACGTCGGCCGGCATCAGGACCAGCGTCAGCGGGCCGGCGGCGGCCGGAGCCGTCGATGCCGCCGGCGTCAGGGACTTCACGGACGAGAAGTCGCGCGTCGTGGCGCAGCCTGCGAGCAGCAGCAGCAGCGCCACTGCGCAGCACGGCCCGATCGCGCGTGAACGATAGCGTTGCATCGACCCCCGTCCGCCATTAGTCGTTGTAATAGGACGGTGTGCCGCCCTTGCGCCGAGCGTAAGTGCCGC
>JBFWSI010000038.1:0-12931 GCA_050248455.1 Gammaproteobacteria bacterium
CGGCGACGGCCAGGGCGGAATCCGCCGCGCGCGCGCCGTTCGCGACCGCGGCCGAGACGGCGGCGGATGCACTGTCGTAGACGTGCACGGTGTGACCCGCGGCGAGCAGGCGGGCGCTCATCAGCGATCCCATGCGCCCGACTCCGATGAAGCCATAGTCCGTCGTCGCCATCGTGTCCCCTCCCGATGTCATGGGTGCATGTTAACGGTGTATCGCCATGTCGCAATCCGCGCGTGTCCTGCGCGGCTGATGCCGGCGATCGCAGCGCCCGCTCAGGGCGTGAATTCGCGTCCGCGCGTTTCCGGGCCCAGCCAGATCACCATCGCCGCGAGGCCGGAAGCGATCATCGCGATCGACATCGCATCGACCAGCACGAAGCCTCGATCCTGCAGTGCGCCGAGCAGGTAGGGCATCAGCGCGCCGAAGGCTGCGGCCGCGTGATAGCAGAAGCCGGGGCCCACGCCGCGCACTTCGGTCGGGAAACGTTCGCTGGTATAGGCCGGCGCCATGCCCCAGATCCCCATGCCGAAGAAGCCCATGCACAGCGCGCCGACGCCGAGCAGCAGCGGATCCTTCGCATGCAGGTACAGCGGCAGCGACGCGATGCCGAGCAGCACGGTGACCGTCGCGGCGCCGCGCCGTCCGAGACGGCCTTCGGAGAGCCAGCCCCACAGCGTCGTGCCGGCGATCGCGCCGACGTTGAACACGGCGAGATAGGGCAGCACCTGATGGCCGGCGTCACGCAGGAAGGTCGGGTACCAGAAGTTGACGGCGTAGTAGAGACACATGAACGAGCCGATCACGAGCGTGGTCTGCAAGGTCGTCACGATCAGATCCGGCTGGAAGATGCGGCTTAGCGAGAGCGCCGGCTCGCGCGGCTGCC
Source organism: Gammaproteobacteria bacterium (assembly GCA_050248455.1). Lineage (GTDB taxonomy): Bacteria > Pseudomonadota > Gammaproteobacteria. Next base: position 885 of record JBFWSI010000038.1, read on the forward strand.
CCGCGGCGCGCGCCTCGTGCAGCTGACGCTGTCGCGTGAGCCACACCGGGCTCTCGTCGACGTGCCGCCGTATCCACGGCACGAATATCGCCGGCAGTGCCGCGCAGAGCAGCAGCACGCGCCACGACCATTCGGCCTGCGTGTCGAACCGGGGATAGACGAGCTCGAAGACCGCGGCCGCGAGCAGATAGCCCCAGTACCAGCCGCCGAGCATCATGCCCGACACGAGGCCGCGCAGGCGCGTCGGCCAGTGCTCGAAGACCAGCGGCATGCCGGCCGCCCACACGCCGCCCATGCCGAGGCCGAACAGCGCGCGCAGCGCGAACAGCCAGGTGTACGAGGACGCGAGCCCGCTCAGGCAGGCGAACAGCGACAGCCATGCCAGGGCGAGCATCAAGGGCAGCTTGCGGCCCCAGCGATCCGCGAGCGTGCCGGCGACGGTGCCGCCGACCAGCCGCATCAGCAGCGTGACCGTGCCCAGCGCGCCGGCGAGTGCGCGATCGACGGTGAAGCTGCGCTGGATGTCGATCAGGACGAAGGCGAGGATGTTGAAATCGAAGGAGGCGACGATCCAGCTCAGGAACACCGCGCGAAACGCCCGCCATTGGGCGGTGGTGACCTGCCGGTACCACGGCCGCGCCGGTGCGTCGTCCGCCAGGGGCGCGATGATTCCCGGGTCGCTGCTCATGCGGGACGAGGTACTCCCAGAAGACGACGGCCAAGATGGAGTGCGCGGAAACGCGCGTCGCGGTCAGGAGCAGCCACTGCTCGTCGCGTCCGGCAAGCAGCCTGAACCTCCGGCCGCGACTCGTCCAGTAGGGCGTGCCGGCGACCGGCCAAGCCCACATGGAATGACGATGCCGCTATTTACGCATTCGAACTGTGGTTTTTGATCCCGATCACGACCGGCGCGCTGTCCGAGTCACACAGTGAAGCCCTCGACATAGCGCAGCGGAGAGTGTCATGAGCCCCGTGATGAAAGAGTTTCTGACCACCGACATCGGCCTGATGAGCCTCGCCGTCGTCGCCACGACGATCGTCATCATCGGCTACCTCGCGCGCATGTTCATGACCCGCTCACGCGAGGATTGAGATGTCGCGCATCGACCGGGCCCGCGCGGGTGTCGATGCGCCTGCGGGCGCTGCACGCGATTCGGAGCGCAGCGCAGCATCGATATGCGAGCGCATGCATTCGTGCACGAGGCATGAATCGGGACGGCGCGCAATGCTGGTCTTATTCCGATCGCTCCGTCAGGATCCGGCTTCGCTCTCACGATAACGACTCTCTGGAGGATTCATGTTTTCGCACATCATGGTCGGCAGCAACGACATCGCGCGCTCGAAAAAATTCTACGACGCCCTGCTGGGCGCAGTGGGCGCGAAGCCTGCCATCACCGACGACAAGGGTCGCCTGATCTACATGCACAACAACGGCCTGTTCCTCGTGACCCCGCCGATCAACGGCAAGCCCGCGACGGGTGCGAACGGCGGCACGATCGGCTTTGCCTGCGACTCCGAGGCCCAGGTCAAGGCCTGGCACGCGGCCGGCGTCGCCAACGGCGGCACCTCGATCGAGGATCCGCCGGGCGTGCGTGAAGGCGGCTTCGGCAAGCTGTATCTCGCCTATGTGCGGGATCCGGACGGCAACAAGCTCTGCGCGCTGCATCGCATGGGCTGACGCCGCACACGGCACGGGGCGACGCGCGTCGCCCCGTGTGATTGAAGCTCTCCACTCTTCAACAGTCTCGAGCCGCCGGGTTTCTTTCGTCAGCCCGACCCGGCTACGTCGTTCAGCCCGCGAGGATGCCTCGCCGCCGCAGGAAACCGAGACAGGCTTCGGCCAGTTGCTCCGGCTGCTCCATCATGATCAGATGGCCCATGCCCTTCGCGATGCCCCCTTCGGCGAGCCCGTTCGGGATCACGGCGATGGTGTCGAGCACGTCCTGATCCGGAATGTGATAGTCGGCCTCGCCCTTGTAGAAGAACATCGGCACCTTGATTCGATCGAGGAAAGGTCGCACGTCGTGATCGTTCCACGCGTCCATGTCGGCGACGCAGGTCGCGTGATAGGTCGCGCGATGCTGCCACTTCGACTCGATCACCTTGCGCGCTTCGCAGGGGTAGTACATCGCCGCGGTCGACGCGTTGTCGATCAGCGCCGGGAAGCCCGGGAAGCTGTGCGGGTCGCTGTAGCCGGAAAGAAAGGAGATCGAGCCCGTTTTCGCCGCGGATTCGAAGGGCATGCCGGCGCGGATGCCGTCCGGGTGATGGCAGGCGATCTGCAGGGTCATGTCGCCGCCGATGCCGCTGCCGCAGACGACGGGTTTCTCGCCGGGGCACACGGCCTGGATGAATTGCCAGACCCACTCCGCATAGTCGCGCATCTTGCGGAAGGGCTGCCAGTTCACGGGATAGGACTTCGCGTGGCCGGGCAGATCCGGGGCGATCACGCGCATGCCAGCGGCGGCCATGATCGGCATGAAGTACTGCCACTGCAATGAGCAGGCCCAGCCCATGTGGATGCAGACGAGCGGAATGCCGCTGCCGCATTCGTCGTAGTAGGCGCGCGTGCCGTCGACGACGGCGTAACGGCCGACGATTTCGTGAGTCATCGCTGTCCTCCCTCAGCCGAGCTTCAGATCGCGCACCGTGGAGAGCACCAGGTGCGTCGATTCGTACATGCGATTGGCCTGCAGCAGATTGCCGTCGACGGAGATTTCGCCGCGATCCATCAGGTGGCCGAGCGCGCGGCGGCCGTCGCGCAGCTGCTGCCAGGTCTCGAGCGAGGCGCTGATCGCGTAGTCCCAGCCCAGCGGGTTTGCCATCGGAAAATAGGCCATGTGGTCGATGACCTTGCCGCCGTAGAGCTTCAGCCAGTAGCCCTGATCGCCGAAGCGCAGCAGGACCTTGACGTCGGACCAGCGGCTCGCCGCATTGAAGGCCGCATCGTTGTTGAGCGTCGCCACCAGACGCTCGATGAATTCCTTGCTCGGAAACTGCATGTTCTCCTCCTCGTCTTTTATGCCGCGCCGCCTGGCTGCTTCGCGTCGACGCGCGATCGGGCCCGGCCGCATTCTTCCACAGCCGTGGCGCGGCGCGGTGGCGTACGGCGCGCCCGTCACTGCTTTCTCGGCGCGAACTCCAACACCGTCGCGTTGATGCAATAGCGCGGCTTGCCGCCGGGCCCGTCGTCGAAGACGTGGCCGAGGTGGATGCCGCTGCTCTTGGACAGCACTTCGGTGCGCTGCATGCCGTGGCTGTCGTCCGGTGCTTCGACAGTAGCGCCTTCGACCGGCCGGGTGAAGGACAGCCAGCCGGAGCCGGAGTCGAAGCGGTCGCGCGTGTCGAACAGCGCCGCGCCGCTCAGCTTGTCGATGAACACGCCGTCCGGCGTGTGCTTGAATTCCTCGTACTGACGGCAGAAGCGGTCGTCGGTGTTCTTGGCGAAGGCGACCTCGTAGGCTTCGCTGTCGCCCAGCTTGAACGCACCCAAAGCCTGATAGAACTCCGCGGACGTCATGTAGCCCTGGTGGCCGAACGCCTCTTTGCCGCCGTCGAGGAAATAGATCGTCGGCGTGGCCCAGGTCGGCGTCCGCAGCGTGAGGCCGTCCAATTGGGAGGCGGAGCGATACGTCAGCGGAATGCTGCCGCGGTAAGCATCGGCGACGTCGCGCCTGAATCTTGCACAGTAGGGACAGTGCTCGGCTTCCAGCACGAGGATCTGCTTGTCTTGCAGCAGCGCGGCGTTGTCGGCCGGCTTCGATTCGGCTTCGTCGAAAGTCACGCCAGTGGAATGATCCGGGCAGTAGCCGAGCGGATTCTTCGCCAGGTAATCCTGGTGGTAGTCCTCGGCCTCGTGAAACGCTTCCAACGGCTCGATCTCGGTGACGATGTCGCCGTATCCCGCAGCCTTCAGCAGCGCCTGGAACTCGTCCCTCGTCCGCAGCGCCGTCGCGCGCTGCTCTTCGTCCGAGTACAGGATGATGGAGCGGTACTGGGTGCCGAGGTCGTTGCCCTGCCCGTCCTTCTGCGTCGGATCGTGGTGCTCGAAGAAATGGCGCAGCAGCGCCTGGGTGCTGAGCATTTCGGTGTTGTAGCGAACCCTGACGGTCTCGGCGTAGTTGTCCGGATCGAAACGGTGCTCGGGCCTGGTGATGACGTCGTAGCTCGGCGTGATGTTCCGGCCGTCGGCATAGCCGGAAACCGCATCGATCACGCCCGGCAGCGCCTCGTACCCCTTCTCGGCACCCCAGAAGCAGCCGGAACCGAGCACGAGTGTCTTCACGTGGAGACTGGCCGACTGCTCGTCATCTTTCGGCGCCGACGTCAGGGCCAGCGCCAGCGCCGACGAAAGACCGATCAGCAGCGCGAGCGACGCGAATATCCTGTTCGGAAGCATCATGCAGACCACCGCCACGACGAGGAGACTTCGAATGCCCCGGAGAGTGCCGATATTGGCCGAAGTTCCGGCGACATCCAATCGGCGGCGCCGTGCATTTGCCATGGTTTTCCTGCGTTCTCCGGGTTGGCGAGCGCCGGTTGGGGAGGACCGTCGGGCCTGGGCCGGACTTGCCGGCTCCGAACGAATCCGGGGCGAGCTTGCCCCACGCTTCCCCTGCACCGAGCTCGCACTTCATCGACGCGCCGCAGACGGCACCGCCCGGAGCGGGCGCGCTTGCGGGACGCCGGCCGGCGGGGAGCGCGCGCCAAGGCCTGTGCTCCTCTTCACAGCGCGATGCGCTCGGCTACGATGTTTCCCGGTGACCTCGCGAGGTCTTGACGGCCGATTCGGTCGAGGAGCGAAACGATGAATTTCCATCACATGGCCGTTTTCGTCAGCGACATGAACGAGGCCGTGCGTCTGTGGCGGGACGTGCTCGGCTTCAAGGTGATCGTCGACAACGTGATCCCGGATGGGCAGGCGCCGGGGCCCAATGTATTCATGTACCCGAAGCTGCTCGACGACATCTTCAAGATCAGGGGCGCGCGTTCGAAAATGGTGTTGCTTGCCTCCGACGAGGGGGCGCTGATCGAGCTGCAGCAATGCGAGAATCCGGCGATTCAGAAAACGCCGCCGGAGAATCTCCGCTACGGCCACACCGGTTTCCATGAGCTCGGCTTGCTCGTGAAGGACATCGACGGCTGGTTCGAAAAGATCCGCGCCGCCGGCTACGAGACGCAGACCGAATACGTGTGGACCTGCGCGAGCATCGGTCGCTCGTTCCTGTTCTACGACGCGGACGGCAACATGATCCAGCTGTGGGAACATACCGGGAACCCGACCTGGCAGACCTGAATCGACGGCGCTTTCACTCCGCGGCGCACAGATGCCGCACGCGCGAAGCGCACTCGCGCGCCGGCCTCGTCAGCCGGCGCCGCGAGCGGGCGCTGAACGGCTGCATCTGAACGTCGTTGTCCCTGTGCGCCCGTCCTCCTACACTCGCACCGGGTTTTCCCCATCCGTCACAACCGCCAACGAGGGGTATCACGATGGCCGACAGCACGTCACGATCCGGCACTCCACGGGCACTCGACGCCATCATCATCGGCGCCGGCTTCGGCGGCATGTACGCGCTCCACACGCTGCGCGAGCAGGGCCTCGCGGTCCGCGTCTACGACGAGGCTACGGGAGTGGGCGGGACCTGGTACTGGAACCGCTACCCGGGCGCGCGCGTCGACTATCCCGGCGGCCCGTTCTATTGCTACACCTTCTCCGAGGATCTGCTGCGCGAATTCGACTGGCCGGAGAAGCAGCCCGATCAGCCGACCGTGCTGCGCTATCTCGACTTCGTCGCCGATCGCCTCGATCTGCGCCGCGACATCCAGTTGGAGACCCGCGTCACCGGCGCGACCTATGACGAGGCCGCCCAGCGCTGGGAGATCGAGACCAGCACGGGTGAGCGCGTGCGCGCGCAGTTCCTGGTGTGCGCGGTCGGTGCGCTGTCCGCCGCCCACGTGCCGCCCTTCCCGGGCCTGGAATCCTTTCAGGGCGAGCGCTACCACACCGGGCGCTGGCCGCACGACCGGCGGGTGGTGTTCGAGGGCAAGCGGGTCGGCATCATCGGCACCGGCTCGTCCGGCATCCAGTCGACCCCGGTGGTGGCATGCGAGGCTGCTCATCTCACCGTGTTCCAGCGCACACCGCAGTACTCCGTGCCGGCCGGCAATTGCCCCACGGATCCGGCGCTGGTCGCCGAAGCGCGCGCCAACTGGCCCAAGTTCCGCGACATCATGCTGAACACGCCGATCGGCGCGCCGGAGGTGCCGAGCACCGTCCGCGCGTGCGAGCATACCGCCGAGCAGCGGCGCGCGACCTACGAGGCCGCCTGGCGGAAGGGTGGCCTCGGCCCGATCCTGGTCTCGACCTATTGCGACATCCTGACCGATCGCCAGTCGAACGAATGGCTGGCGGAATTCGTGCGCGAGAAGATTCGCGGGATCGTCAAAGACCCGGACACCGCGCGCAAACTGCTGCCGAGCTATCTCATCGCGACCAAGCGCCAGGTCATGGACGAGGGCTATTACGAGGCCTTCAACCGCGACAACGTGAGCCTGGTCGATCTGCGCGAAGATCCGCTCGTCGAGATCACCGCCGACGGCGTGCGCACGCGTAGCGGTGATCATCCGCTCGACATGCTGATCTTCGCCACCGGCTTCGACGCCATCACCGGCGCGCTGCAGAAGATCAACCCGCGCGGCCGCGGCGGCGTGTCGCTCGCCGAGCGCTGGGCCGAGCGCTACTGTTCCTGGCTCGGGCTGACGATTCCCGGTATGCCCAACCTCTTCATGATCCACGGTCCCGAGTCGCCGTGCGTGCTGTACAACATGCCGCTCGGCGCGGAACGGCAGAGCGACTGGATCCGCGAGTGCATCCTGCACATGCGCCGGCACGGCATCGGTGCCATCGAACCCGCGCCGGGGGTCGATCTCCTGTGGAGCAAGGAAGTGGACACCTTCGCGAACATGTCGCTGTTCCCGCAGACCGAGTCCTGGTACACGGGCAGCAACATCGCCGGCAAGCATCGCCAGTTCGCGGTGCACCTGGGTGGGCCGGCCTACTACGCGCGCATCGTCGATGCGGCCGCACGCGGCTACGAAGGCTTCCTCACCGAGCCCGCGCGCAACGTCGCGGCAGCCTGAGCAGAGCAGGTCGCGCGCACCGCGCGATGCGATGCTTCAGAACGGTGGTGTGCACGCAGTGACGAGCACGCAGTCCTCCGAGCTCAGATTGCGGAAGCGATGCGGGGTCTTGCTGTCGAAGAGATAGGCGTCTCCCGGGCCGAGGAGACGCGCCTGATTGCCTACCGTGACTTCGATGTGGCCGCGGATGACGACGCCGCCTTCCTCGCCTTCGTGCCTGAGCAGGGATCGTCCCGTATCCGATCCCGGGCGATAGCATTCGTGGAGAATCTGCAGGCGGCGATGCTCGAGATCGACACCGACCTGCCGATACGACACGAGCCCGCTGCCGACCTCGACGAGCTCGTGATCGCGATAGAACACCTGCGTGTTCACGTCGGGCTCGAGATTGAAGAAATCGGCAACCGAGATCGGTATCCCTTCGAGGATGCGTTTCAGCATTCCCAAGGACGGATCGGTCTTGCCGTTCTCGATCATCGACAGCGCCGCGTTGCTCACGTTGGCGCGTCGCGCGAGCTCCCGCTGCGACAGCTTGTGCGTCTCTCTCAACGCGCGTAGACGTCGCCCTACATCATCCATGTTCGACCTCCCGAGTCTCTTCTGTGATCGACGCTCGGCAGCTGCCGAGTGTCAGTTGGATTGATTGCAGCGCCTGCGGATCGCGCCGTCCTCGCGCTTCCCGTCACGCATGCGATCGCGCGTGCAGGCGGCGCATGCGCGAGCAGTGCAGGAAGCTCGAGCGTCCTTCGAAAAAGTTCGCGCGCTCGATTGCATCGCGCGCGTCGACTCGAACGATCGCATGCACGCCACGCGCTCGCGCGCGATTTCCGCACCAATCGACGGCGCGCCCGCACCACGATCGTCGCCCGCCTCACCGCTTTCGGGCGCGCCGATCGCCTCGTGTTCGGCTGTTAAATATATTAATCAATTTTCTCTTTTGATCCATTAATTTCAATGACTTATTTATATTTGTTTAAATATTGAAAAAACTTCGCTGCGGCGTATCGTTCGTCTCCACGCGCCACAACCCGGTGGATGAGACAGATGGACCACTCCGCGATCACGACTTCACACCGCACTCGCGAGGTACCGGCCGCGCAGACGGCGCAGCTCGAAACGACCCTCGCGCCGCTGCTCGAGTCGTACTGGATGCCGTTCACCGCCAACCGGCGATTCAAGAGCTCGCCGAAGCTGATCGTGAAGGCCGAAGGGATATGGTTCACCACCAGCGACGGCCGCAAGGTGCTGGACGGCCTGTCGGGACTCTGGTGCAGCAACGCCGGTCATTGCCATCCCCGTATCGTCGAGGCCGTTCGTCGCCAGGTCGGTACGCTCGATTATTCGACGGCCTTCCAGATCGGACACGAGGATGCGTTCCGTCTCGCGCAGCGGCTCACTGCGATGGCACCGGACGGATTCGCGCAGGTGTTCTACACGAACTCGGGATCCGAGGCGGTGGACACGGCGCTCAAGATTGCGGTTGCCTACCATCGCGCACGCGGCGAAGGACAGCGCTTCCGGCTCATCGGCCGCGAGAAGGGCTATCACGGCGTCGGCTTCGGCGGGATCTCCGTCGGCGGCATCTCGCCGAACAGGAAGATGTTCGCGTCCATCATGATCCCGGGCGTCGATCATCTCCCGCACACGCTCAATCTCGCCGAGATGGCCTTCTCCCGCGGCCAGCCCGCATGGGGCGCACATCTGGCCGACGAGCTCGAACGGATGATCGCGCTGCACGACGCGTCCACGATCGCGGCCGTCATCGTCGAGCCGATGCAGGGTTCTGCCGGTGTGATCGTGCCGCCGATCGGCTACCTGGAGCGCCTGCGTGCGATCTGCTCCCGCCACGGGATTCTGCTGATCTTCGACGAGGTGATCTGCGGCTTCGGCCGGCTCGGCGAGAATTTCGGCGCGCAGCGCTTCGGCGTGACGCCCGATCTGATCACCTTCGCCAAGGGCGTGACCAGCGGCGTGGCGCCGATGGGCGGCGTCATCGTCAAGCGCGAGATCTACGACGCGTTCATGTCCGGCCCGGAACATCTCATAGAGCTGTTCCACGGCTATACCTACTCGGGACATCCGCTCGCGGTGGCGGCCGCGAACGCGGCGCTGGACGTTTACGAGGAGGAAGCGTTGTTCGCTCGCGCGCGCGAGCTCGAGCCGGTGCTCGAGGACTGTATTCACGGTCTGCGGGGCGAGCCGAACGTCATCGACATCCGGAACATAGGCGTCGCGGCGGCGGTGGAGCTGCAGCCGATCGACGGAAGCCCGTCGCTGCGCGCGCTGCAGGTGTTCGAGCGAGCCTATGAGCTCGGCGCGCTGGTCCGCGTCAGCGGCGACACGATAGCGCTCGCGCCGCCGCTCGTGAGCGAGCCGCGCGAGGTCGTGCAGCTCGTGGAGATGCTCCGCTCCGCGCTGCGCGCGGCGGAATGAACGTCGACCCTTTTTCGATTCCCCAATCTCGATCATGTCAACGATGCCTGAAACACTCACTCGAGAACGCCCGATGACGGGACATTGGATCGGCGGGCGGCACGTGTGTCCGCCGCGGGCGCGCGAGCTTCCCGTGTTCGATCCCGCGATCGGACACGTCGCGCGCGTCGCGCCGATCGGCGACGACGGCGAGGTCCGCGCCGCCGTCGCCGCAGCGTCCGACGCGCAGCCGGCCTGGGCCGCGGCGACTCCTTCGGAGCGGGCCGACGTGCTCTACCGCTTCCTGCACCTCGTGCGCACGCGCATCGACGCGCTGGCGGCCGTCATCTCCGCGGAGCACGGCAAGACGCTCGACGACGCCCGCGCCGAGATCAAGCGCGGTCTCGAGATCGTCGAATACTCCTGCGCCATCCCGGTGCTGCTGCAGGCGGAGATGTCCGATTCGGTGAGCCGCGACATCGACAGCTACTCCATACGCCAGCCGCTCGGCATCGTCGCCGGGATCACGCCGTTCAATTTCCCCGCCATGGTTCCGATGTGGATGTTTCCGCTCGCGATCGCCTGCGGCAATGCCTTCATCCTGAAGCCCTCCGAGCGCGTGCCTTCGGCCTCGCTGCGGCTCGCGGAATGGCTGTCCGAGGCGGGGCTGCCGGCGGGGATCTTCAACGTCGTGCAGGGCAACGGCGATACCGTGAGGCTGCTGATCGATGCGCCCGAAATCGCGGCGGTGAGCTTCGTCGGCTCGACGCCCGTGGCGCGGGAGGTGCACGACCGGGCCCGCGCCGCGGGCAAGCGGGTGCAGGCGCTCGGCGGCGCGAAGAACCACATGGTGATCATGCCCGACGCGGATCTGGACCGCGTGTGCAACGCGCTGATGGGCGCGGCCTACGGCTCCGCGGGCGAGCGCTGCATGGCGATTTCCGTCGCCGTGCCGGTCGGCGCGGAGACCGCGGACAAGCTCGTCGAACGTCTCGCGCAGCGCATCCGGAGCCTCGTGATCGGCGCGGGCGACGATCCGGCGACGGAGATGGGACCGCTCGTCACCGCGGCACATCTCGAGCGCGTGCGCGGCTACCTCGACGCGGGCGTGAAGGAAGGCGCGACGCTGGTCGTCGACGGCCGCGAGCGCAAAGTCTCCGGCCGTGAGGGCGGCTTCTTCCTCGGCGCGTCTCTGTTCGATCGGGTGGAGCGGCACATGAAGATCTACCGCGAAGAGATCTTCGGGCCCGTGCTCTGTACGGTGCGCGCCGCGGATCTCGGCGCAGCCCTGGCGCTGATCAACGACAACCCGTTCGGCAACGGCGTCTCCCTGTTCACGAACGACGCTGCGCTCGCGCGCAGCTTCGCGCACGAGGTGCAGGCGGGCATGGTCGGCATCAACGTGCCGATTCCCGTGCCCAGCGCCGCCCACAGCTTCGGCGGCTGGAAGCAGTCGATGTTCGGCGAGCACAACGTCTACGGACGGGAGGGCCTGCGCTTCTACACCAGGCTGAAGACGATCACGGCGCGTTGGCCGCGGTCGACGACGGACTCCTCCACCTTCGTCATGCCGACATCGCGTTGAGTCGACGTCCGGAGCAACCATGAACGTACTCGCGCATCCGCCAGCTGCCGCTACGCTGCCCCAAGGCCCCGGCGTCGACCGCCGCAGAGTCACTCGTGCTGCCGGGAGCGACGCGCATGGCGGCTGAGCTTCCCCGCCACGCCGACGTCGTCGTCATCGGCGGCGGCATCATCGGCTGCTCGCTCGCCTACCACCTCACCCGGCAGGGCTGCACGAACGTCGTCGTCCTCGAGCGCAAGCAGCTGACCTCGGGCACGACGTGGCACGCCGCGGGCCTCGTCGGCCAGCTGCGGCCCTCGTTCCGCATGACGCAGCTCGCGAAATACACCGCGGAGCTCTATCGCGGGCTCGAGGCGGAGACGGGCCAGGCCACGGGCTTCAAGCAGAACGGCTCGGTGTCGCTGGCGACCAACGAGGGCCGCTTCGAGGAGCTCAGGCGCAACGCCTCGATGGCCAAAGTCTTCGGCCTGCGGGTCGACGTGCTGACGCCGGGCGACGTCGAGGCCCTGTATCCGCTGGTCAGCGTCGACGACGTCGTCGGCGCCGTGCACATCCCATCGGACGGCCAGGCCAATCCGATCGATCTCACGCAGGCGCTGGCCAAGGGCGCCCGCATGCGCGGCGCGCGCTTCTTCGAGCACGTCAAGGTGACGCGGCTGATCCGCGAAGGGCAGGCGATACGCGCGGTCGAGACGACGGACGGCACCGTCCATGCCGACAGGGTCGTCCTCTGCACCGGCATGTGGACGCGCGATCTCGCGGCGAGCGTCGGTGTTCACGTTCCGCTGCATGCCTGCGAGCATTTCTACGTCGTCACCGACGAGGTCGCGGGTGTCGGCTCCAAGCTGCCCGTGCTTCGCGACTACGACGCATGCACCTATTACAAGGAAGACGCGGGCAAGCTGCTGCT
>JBFWSI010000039.1:0-12762 GCA_050248455.1 Gammaproteobacteria bacterium
GATGAACGGAAAGCCACCGGGGTTGATCGAATCGGCGCTGTTCGATCGCGACGACATCCACGAGATCCCGCGCGCGGCGACCGAGGGCATCTACGACATCCGCGGCTGGGGCGCGAAGCGGCGCCTGCCGCACTTCGACGATCTCGTGTTCCTCGGCGCCTCGATGTCGCGCTATCCGCTCGAAGGCTATCGCGAGCGCTGCGACACGAACGTGACCCTCGGCACGCGCCACGCGAAGCGGCCGATCGAGCTCAAGATCCCGATCACCATCGCCGGCATGAGCTTCGGCTCGCTGTCGGCGCAGGCCAAGGAGGCGCTGGGCCGCGGCGCCAGCGCGGTCGGCACCAGCACGACGACCGGCGACGGCGGTATGACGCCGGAGGAGCGCGAATCGTCGAAGACGCTGGTCTACCAGCTGCTGCCGTCGCGCTACGGCATGAACCCCGACGATCTGCGCCGCGCCGACGCGATCGAGATCGTGCTCGGGCAGGGCGCGAAGCCGGGCGGCGGCGGCATGCTGCTGGGTCAGAAGATCAGCCCGCGCGTCGCCGCGATGCGCGACCTGCCGCCGAACATCGATCAGCGCAGCGCCTGCCGTCATCCGGACTGGACGGGGCCCGACGATCTCGAGATCAAGATCCGCGAGCTGCGCGAGATCACGGACTGGGAGAAGCCGATCTACGTCAAGGTCGGCGCGAGCCGCCCCTATTACGACACGATGCTCGCGGTGAAGGCCGGCGCCGACGTCATCGTCGTCGACGGCATGCAGGGCGGCACCGCGGCGACGCAGACGGTGTTCATCGAGCACGTCGGCATCCCGACCCTGCCCGCCGTGCGCCAGGCGGTCGAGGCGCTGACCGAGCTCGACATGCATCGCCAGGTGCAGCTGATCGTCTCCGGCGGCATCCGCAGCGGCGCCGACGTCGCCAAGGCATTGGCACTGGGCGCGGACGCAGTGGCGATCGGCGTCGCGGCGCTGATCGCGCTCGGCGACAACAGCCCGGCGCTGGACGAGCAGTACCGGCGGATCGGCAGCGCGGCCGGCTACTACGATGACTGGCAGGCGGGCGAGGATCCGGCCGGGATCACCACGCAGAACGACGCGCTGTCGGCGCGCCTGGATCCCGTGCTCGGCGGGCGGCGGCTCGCGAACTACCTGCGCACGCTGGCGATGGAGACGCAGATCGTCGCCCGCGCCTGCGGCAAGTCGCACGTCCACCACCTCGAGCCGGAAGATCTCGCGGCGCTGACCGTCGAAGCCGCGGCGATGGCCGGCGTGCCGCTGGCCGGCACGAACTGGGTGCCCGGGCAGCGCTACTGAGCACAGCGCCCCCGGGCCGCCCGATGCATTAGCATGGGCGGCATGGCGAAGACCTCTTCCCTCGATCCCGGCGCGGCGAGCCGCGGCGCGCGTGCGTTCGCGCCGGCGGCCAGCCTCGGCGACTACGTCGGCGCGACGCTCAAGCGGCAGCGCCTGGCGCAGCGCCTGACCATTCAGGACGTCGCCGGTCTCGCCGCGATCAGCCGCGGCATGCTGAGCCGCATCGAGAACGGTCAGGCGACGCCGAGCCTCGAGACGCTGGCGCGCGTGTGCAAGGCGATCGGCCTGTCGCTGTCGGCGCTGTTCAAGGATCACGACGTTCCGGACGGGCATGCCCGGCACGTGCCGGCCGGCAAGGGCATGGTGGTGGTCCGGCCCGGGACCAAGCGCGGCCACAGTTACGAGCTGCTGTCCTATGACCAGGGGCCGAAGAAGCGCTTCGAGCCTTTCCTCATCACGCTCGACGATCAGAGCGAGGTCTTTCCGCGTTTCCAGCACCCCGGCATGGAGTTCATCTACATGCTGAAGGGACAGCTCGACTACCGGCACGGCAACCAGGTCTATGCGCTGAAGCCAGGCGACGCGCTGAGCTTCCAGGGCGACATCCCGCACGGGCCCGAGCGCCTCGTGAAGATGCCGATCCAGTTCCTTGCCATCATCCACTACGACGGAGACGAAGCTTGATATCGCCTGTCCTGCGCCGCGGCGCCCATGCCCTGTCCCTTGCCCTGTGCGTCGCCTGCCTGCCGCTCGCCGCCGACGACGGCGGGCGCGCCCTCGATATCCTGCTCACCAACGACGACGGCTTTCAGGCGCCCGGCATCGAGGCCCTGCAGGCCGCGCTTTCCGCCGCCGGTCATCGGGTCACGATGGTCGCGCCGCGCGAGAACCAGAGCGGCGCGAGCTGGCGCATCTCGACGGGCCCCGTGAAGTACAGGGAGGAGAGCCCTGGCGTATGGGCCGTCGACGGCAGCCCGGCCGACGCGGTCGCGGTCGGCCTGCGCGTGATCTACGCGGGGCGCAAGCCCGATCTGGTCGTCTCCGGCGCGAACCTCGGCCAGAACGTCGGCGCCACCGCCAACGTGTCCGGCACGATCGGCGCGGCGCTGATGGCGGAGTACCTCGGCGTGCCCGCGATCGCGGTGTCGGTCGGCATGGACTTCGCCGAGAAGAACGCGACGCCGCCGTTCCCGAGCACCACGGCCGCCTTTCCGGCCTGTGCGAGCTTCACGGCGGAGCTCGTCGAGCGCATCGCGGCGACGGCGGGGCAGGGCGCGTTGCTGCCCGCCGACACGGTGCTGAACGTGAACTACCCGGTGACGCCGGCGAGTGCCCCGCGCGGCGTGCGCGTCGCGACTAGCGGCCGCTACAGCGCCTTCACCTACGACTACGTGCCGACCGGCCAGGCCGGCGAGGTGCGCCTCGCCTTCACCGCCGAACCCAGAGCGGCGACGGAGCAGGGCAGCGATACGCAGCTCTTCGATGCCGGCTACGTCACCATCAGCGTGATCGACGGCGAGCTCGCCGCGGACGACGGCGCGGAGCGCCGGATGACGACGCGACTCGAGGCGCTAGCGCAGCCCTGAGCATGCGCGACGTGGACGAGCAGGGAGGTCGGCCGCGATGAGCACGGCGCCGCGATGCTGAGCCTGCTGCTGCAGTGGGTGCTCGCGATGGGCGGGCTCGCGGTCGACACCTTCGGCGTCGGCGGCCGGGCGGTCGACATCGGCACGAGCTGGCAGGCCGTCGAGCTGCGCGAGCCGCTGACGACGAAGACGGGCAATCCGCGCCTGCTGCTGTATCTGCGCGATCTCGACGCCCTCGGGATCGCGCGCAAGCAGATGGTCGAGGCCGTGCCGCGGGTGCTGCCGCCGGGCAGCATCGCGGCGATCGCCTATGACAAGGCCGGCTCGCGCTATCCGCTGACGCATACGGGCTATTCCTTCTTCCGCGGCATGCCCGGCCTCGTGCTCGAACGCGACGACGTGCCGCGCGGCACGACCTTCTTCCGCCTCGAGCTGCGCGCGGCGCGGCCGCTCGAGGACGTCGTGGTGATCTGGCTCGATTCGCTGGGCGGCGCCCGGCCGGACGGCTGAGCCGGCCGGGAACGGCTCGAATTCCCGCCGACGCGGGGTCGAAATCCCGACGCTTCGGGGCTCGCTTCCCTGGCCGCCCGACGGCACGCGCGTCGAGAATGAGCGCACTTCACACAGACCTTCCTCCCCCGGAGGCGGCGACGCCTCCGGGCGCTTTTCGAGCGCGACGGGCCCGAGCACCCGACATCCTCGGCCCGCGAGACCCCCGAAGCCGATCCGCTGTCTCTGGCCCGATCTCGTGATCTGGCTCATGTTCATTCGACTTACTCCATCCGTGGGGCTTGCGCCGCGGGCGTGGCTCATTACCATGCCGGCGCCGAGGACGCGCACGGAGCCGTCGAGCCCGTCGCCGTGATCAAGGAGGATGAGTCTTGGGCTTGGGGAACGAGGGGGCCGAGCGGCCGTTGACGATGGTCTTCGGCAGCAACGTGGCCGGTCTGCATCGCGAGGCCAACGCGGCCTTCGCCGTCCGTCATTTCGGCGCCGAGGAGGGACGCTGGAACGGCCCGACCGGGTCGAGCTATGCGATTCCCTATCGCAGCAGCAAGCTGGAATTGCTACCGGTCGACGTCATCGAGCGCTACGCGCGGCTGTTCGTCGATCACGCGCGGGCGAATCCGCAGTCCGATTTCCGCGTCGCGCGCTTCGGCTGCGGCACGGGACAGCATTCCGAGGGCGCGATGGCGGAACTGTTCCGGCTCGTGCCCGCCAACGTCGCCCTGTGCGGGCTGTGGCAACGCGAGCTCGATGCCTGGCGCGGCCCGCGCATCCTGATCTCCGATCCCACCGATGCGCTGCGTGCCCAGGACGCACAGCGCAAGATGCGCCACCTGCTCGAGGATCACATCGCCGCCACCGAGCGCGGCGAAATCGTCAGCATCGACGGCGTGTCGAACCTGCGCATGGACGAGGTGCTCGCCCACGTGCTCGAGTTCGAGCACCGCATCGTGCGCGCGGATCTCGCGCGCTACGGCGTGCACGCGCAGATGGCCAGCGAAGTCGAGGCCGTGTGGCTCGCGACGCATCTCGTCGGCGTCACGACCTCGCTCCGCCGCACGCAGCCGATGCAGATCCGGCTGGTCGCCCTGGCTTCGCGCGAGGGGCTGCAGGTCAGCGACCTGAGCGTCTGAGGCACGAGAATTCCCGCCCCCGGGTTCCGCTTCGCCGCCCCCGGGCTGCGAGAGGCAAGGCGCGAACGTTTCGCAGCCCGGGTGGAGCGCGCAGCGCGCAACCCGGGATCGGGCGTTCCCGTGCGATTGAAGATCCCGGGTTTCGCTACGCTGCACCCGGGCTACGGACGCCTCGTCTCAACCTCGCCCCATCGTGTAGAACTCGTCGTTCGGGCGCATGCTGGTGACGTTCGCCATGCGATTCGACATGCCGAAGAAGGCGGCGATCGCGGCGATGTCCCACACGTCCTCCTGGCTGAAGCCGTGCTCGCCGAGCGCGGCGAAGTCCTCGTCGTCGACGGCATAGGCCTCGAAGGCGACCTTCAGCGCGAAGTCGAGCATCGCGCGCTGCTGCGGCGTGATGTCCGCCTTCATGTAGTTGGTCGCGACCTGATCGGCGAGCAGCGGCTTCTTGGCGCGGATGCGCAGGATCGCGCCGTGCGCGATCACGCAGTACAGGCACTGGTTCGCCGCGCTGGTCGCCACGACGATCATCTCGCGATCGGCCTTCGACAGGCCGCCGGGCTTGTCCATCAGCGCATCGTGATAGGCCATGAAGGCGCGGAATTCGTCGGGCCGGTGCGCGAGCACGAGAAAGACGTTGGGGATGAAGCCCGATTTCTCCTGCACGGCGCGGATCCGCGTCTGGATGTCATCCGGCAGGCTGTCGAGGGCGGGGACGGGAAAGCGGCTGATCGAAGGCTGGCTCATGGCACGGTCCTGGTTGCGTCTGGAAGCTCGGAGTTTACCCCTATAATGCAGGGTAACGACCACGGCCACGTTTCCCGCCCGGCCGCGCTTCCGCTGGAGGTTCCGACCATGACCGAAGCCTATGTTTACGACTGCGTCCGTACGCCGCGCGGCAAGGGCAAGGCGAACGGCAGCCTGCACGAGATCCCGCCGATCCAGCTTTCGGCGCAGGTGCTGGCCGCGCTGCGCGATCGCAATCACCTCGACACCGCGCTGGTCGACGACATCGTCTTCGGCTGCGTGTCACCGGTCGGCGAGCAGGGCGCAGTGATCCCGCGCGTCGCCGCGCTCGTCGCCGACTATGCGCAGAACGTGCCCGGCAAGCAGCTGAACCGCTTCTGCGCGTCGGGGCTGGAGGCCATCAACACCGCTGCCGCGCAGGTGATGTCCGGGCAGTCGGATCTCACGATCGGCGGCGGCGTCGAATCGATGTCGCGGGTGCCGATGGGATCGGACGGCGGCGCCTGGGCCAGCGATCCGGCGGTCGCGTTCAAGACCTATTTCGCGCCGCAGGGCATCGGCGCCGATCTGATCGCGACGCGCTACGGCTATTCGCGCCGCGACGTCGACGCCTATGCCTGCGAGAGTCAGCGCCGCGCAGCGCAGGCCTGGCAGGACGGTCGCTTCCGCGGCTCGGTGGTGCCGGTGCGCGATCAGCTCGGCATGGTCGTGCTCGATCGCGACGAGCATCTGCGCCCGGGCACGACGATCGAGGAGCTCGCCGCGCTGAAGCCGGCCTTCACGCAGGTCGGCGAGGACTACGGCTTCGATGCGGTCGCGCTGCAGCGCTATCCCGACGTCGAGCAGATCGAGCACGTGCACACCGGCGGCAATTCGAGCGGCATCGTCGACGGCGCGGCCGGCGTGCTGATCGGCAACAAGGCGATCGGCGTGCGGCTGGGCCTGAAGCCGCGCGCGCGCATCCGCGCCTTCGCCTCGATCGGCTCCGAGCCGACGATCATGCTGACGGGGCCCGCGCCGTCGGCGCAGAAGGCGCTCGCGCGCGCCGGCATGCAGAAGTCCGACATCGATCTGTTCGAGCTCAACGAGGCTTTCGCCTCGGTGGTGTTGCTGTACATGGAGCAGATGGACATCCCGCATGACCGGATCAACGTCAACGGCGGTGCGATCGCGATGGGCCACCCACTGGGCGCAACGGGCGCGATGATCTTCGGCACCGTGCTCGACGAGCTCGAGCGTCGCGGCCTCGGCACGGCGCTGATCAATCTGTGCGTCGGCGCCGGCATGGGCACGGCGACGATCATCGAGCGCGTCGACTGACGCGCGCGATCCCGCCACACCGTCAACGAGCAAAGGGTGCGCCGGCCGCCGCCGCGTGGCGCCGCCGCCCGCAGGGGAGCCAGATGAACCAGACCGTGACCATGGCCGTCGGCGACGACGGCATCGCGCTCGTGACGATCGACGTCAAGGGCCGGCCGATGAACGTGTTGACGCCGGAGTTCCACGCCGAGATGAGCGAGGCCGTGCAGCGCCTCGCGACCGACGCCGGCATCAAGGGCGCGGTATTCACTTCGCACAAGGCCGACTTCATGGCCGGCGCCGATCTGAAATGGATACTGGCGTCGATATCGTCGATCGAGACGCCCGAGGACGCCTGGCGCTTCGCCTGGCCGCTGAACGAGCTGTTCCGCAAGCTCGAGACCTGCGGCAAGCCCTGCGTCGCGGCGATCAACGGCACCGCGCTCGGCGGCGGCCTCGAGCTCGCGCTGGCCTGCCATCATCGCGTCGCGGCCGACAATCCCGCGACGCGCATCGGGCTGCCCGAAGTGCTCGTCGGCCTCCTGCCCGGTGCCGGCGGCACGCAGCGCCTGTCGCGGATGATCGGCGTGCGCGACGCGCTACAGCTCATCGTCGAGGGTACGCATCTCACCGTCGCCGAAGCCGCGGCGAGGAAGATCGTCGATCGCGTGGTGCCGGCGGAAGCGCTGATCGACGCGGCGAAGGAATACATCGCGCAGGGCGGCAAGGCGAGCAATCCCTGGGACGGGAAGGGCTACAAGGTGCCGGGCGGCGCCGGCGGCATGCATCCCGGCGCGGTGCAGACCTTCATGGGCGGCACCGCGCTCGTGTCCAAGCGCACCTTGCACAACTACCCGGCGCCGATGGCGATCCTGTCCGCGGTGTACGAGGGCACGCAGGTGCCGATCGACACGGGCCTGAAGATCGAGTCGCGCTATCTCGCGACGCTGCTGCTGAACCCCGTCGCGCGCAACATGATCCGCACGCTGTTCGTCAACAAGGGCGCGGCGGAGAAGGGCGCCGGCCGGCCGGCCGAGGTGCCGAAGTCGGAGATCGGGACGCTGGGCATGCTCGGCGCCGGCATGATGGGCGCCGGCATCGCGTACATCTCGGCCAAGGCCGGCATCACGGTGAAGCTGCTCGACACGACGCTCGAGAAGGCGCAGCAGGGCAAGGCCTACGGCGAGCAGATCGTCGCGAAGGACGTCGGGCGCGGCCGCGCGACGCCGGAGAAGGGCGGTGCGCTGCTCGCGCGCATCCAGCCGACGACGGACTACGCCGACCTGAAGGACTGCGATCTGATCGTCGAGGCCGTGTTCGAGGATCGCAACATCAAGGCCGACGTGACGCGCAAGACCGAGGCGGTGGTCGCGCCGGGCACCGTGTTCGCGAGCAACACCTCGACCTTGCCGATCACGAGTCTCGCCAAGGCCTGGTCGCGGCCGGCGGATTTCATCGGCGTGCATTTCTTCTCGCCGGCCGAGAAGATGCCGCTGGTGGAGATCATCAAGGGCAAGGAAACCTCGCCCGCGACGGTGGCCCGCGCCCTCGACTACGTGATCCAGATGCGCAAGACGCCGATCGTCGTCAATGACGGCCGCGGCTTCTACACCAGCCGCGTGTTCGGCACCTTCACGAACGAGGGCATGACCTTGCTCGCCGAGGGCGTGAAGCCCGCGCTGATCGAGAACGCCGCGAAGCTCGCCGGCATGCCGGTCGGCCCGCTCGCGGTGCTCGACGAAGTGACGATCGAGCTCGCCTACCACGTGACGAAGCAGGCCGAGAACGATCTCGGCGGCGCCTTCGTGCCGCCTTCCGGCTGGCCGGTGATGCGCCTGATGGTCGAGGCGCTGAAGCGCCCGGGCAAGCGCTACGGCCAGGGCTTCTACGACTATCCGAAGGACGCGAAGAAGCACCTGTGGGCGGGCCTCGCCGAGCATTTCCCGCCGCGCGCGGCGCAGCCCGAGGTCGAGGAAGTGAAGACGCGGCTGCTCTACATCCAGGCGCTGGAGACGGCGCGCTGTCTCGAAGAGGGCGTGCTGAGCAACCCGATCGATGCCGATCTGGGCTCGATCCTCGGCTGGGGCTTCCCGGCCTGGACCGGCGGCACCCTGTCGTTCATCGACACCGTCGGCATCGCGAATTTCGTCGCCACCTGCGAACGGCTCGCCGAGTCCTGCGGGCCGCGCTTCCAACCCTCGGCCGCATTGAAGGCCCGCGCGCAGAAGGGGGAAACCTTCTACGCGTGAGGCAATCTTCGTAGCCCGCAAGGAGCGCAGCGGAATCCGGGCGAGCGCGTGAAGTAGCGAAGGCCGATGCGCCTGCGCCAGCGCCTCCCGGATTCCGCGCCGCTGCGCGACGCTCCTTCCGGGCTACAAGAGGAATGAGCGCCGCGAAATCCGCGCTCGGCGCTCTTTGACGGCAGCCCACGATCGCCATCAATCCTTCATTTCTCCGTGTTCTTTGCGTTCTCCGTGGCAGCGCGAAGCGCAAATTGAGTACCCTCGGTGTTCTCTGTGGCAAACACGGAACCCGCATACGCTGCGCCCTTCAACCCCCCTCGAGTTGTCGCGCGATCACCATGCGCTGCACGTCGCTGGTGCCTTCGTAGATCTGGCACACGCGCACGTCGCGGTAGAGGCGCTCGACCGGGAAGTCCTCGACGTAGCCGTAGCCGCCGTGGACCTGCAGCGCATCGGAGCACACCTGCTCGGCCATCTCGGAGGCGAACAGCTTCGCCATCGAGGCTTCGCGCAGGCAGGGGCGGCCGGCGTCGCGCAGGCTGGCCGCGTGCAGCACCATCTGGCGCGCGACCTCGATCTTCGTCGCCATGTCGGCGAGGCGGAAGGCGACGGCCTGGTGCTGGTCCAGCGGCACGCCGAAGGACGTACGCTCGCCCGCGTATTTCACCGCCGCCGCGAGCGCCGCGCGCGCCATGCCGATCGATTGCGCCGCGATCCCGATGCGGCCGCCTTCGAGGTTCGACAGCGCGATCCGATAGCCCTCGCCGGGCGCGCCCAGCATCGCATCGAGCGGCACGCAGCAGTCCTCGAAATCGATCTGCGCCGTGTCCGAGGCGCGCTGGCCGAGCTTGTGCTCGACGCGCGCCACGCGATAGCCGGGTGTGCTCGTCGGCACGACAAAAGCGCTGATCCCCTTCTTGCCGGCCGCGGGATCGGTGACGGCGAAGACGATCGCGACCTCGGCGTGCTTGCCCGAGGTGATGAACTGCTTGGTGCCGTTCAGCACCCAGCCGCGCTCGCTGCGCGTCGCGCGCGTGCGGATCGCGGCGGCATCGGAGCCCGCGTGCGGTTCGGTGAGGCAGAACGCGCCCAGCGCGGCGCCGCTCGCGAGGCGGCGCAGCCAGGCCTCCTTCTGTGCCTGGCTGCCGTACTTCAGCAGCGGCATGCACACCACCGAGTTCTGCACGCTCATGATCGTCGAGGTCGCCCCGTCGCCGGCCGCGATTTCCTCGATCGCGACGGCGAGCGCGACGTGATCCATGCCCGCGCCGTCCCATTCCGCCGGCACCAGCATGCCGAGGAAGCCGAGCTCGCCCAGCGCGCGCAGCGCGTCGGCGGGAAAGGTCTCGTGCTTGTCCCAGGCGGCTGCGTGCGGCGCGAGGTGCTCGGCGGCGAAGCGGCGGGCGGTGTCACGAATCATCAGCTGGTCTTCGGTCAGGAGCATGGCGCGGGCCTCGGCAGGGTTCGAAAATTAAGGAAACTCCGCTTTTTCAGAGTTTCGTTGACGGAGTTTATCAGCGCGCGGCGCCGCGGCGCCGTCGTGCGCGGGGCGCATGGCACAATCGGCGTACCGCGGCCGGCACGCCGGCGCGGGTTCGGACCCTGGTCGAGCCGTCGCCCGCCGCGACGGCGCCAGCCGGCACGCTGCGACAGGCGGGGCTTCCCATCGTTGACGACGAGGTAACGGTTCATGTCTTTCGATCCGTCGATACTCAAAGAAGTGCAGATGTTCAAGCTGTTCGACGAGGAGGAGCTGCGCGAGCTCGGCGCGCAGATCGAGGAAAAGGAGTTCGTCGCCGGCCAGACCATCTTCAAGCTCGGCGATCCGGGCGGCGAGATGCACGTCGTGCTGTCCGGTCGCGTCGAGCTGTTCATCGTCGACAAGGACGGCCGGCGCGTGCTGGTCGGCGAGGTCGAACCGGGCGAAATCTTCGGCGAGTTCTCACTGTTCGACAGCGAGCCGCGCTCGGCGAGCGCGATTGCCGTCGTCGGCACGCGGACCTGCTGCATCGACCGCGACGATCTGACGTTGCTGTTCACCCGCAAGCCGCAGGCCGCGCTCGACATCCTCGCGGTGCTGTCGCGGCGCCTGCGGCGCACCGACCTGATGCTCGCCGAGCACATGGCGCCGAACGCGAACGAGATCATCGAGGAGCGCGCGACGCTGGGCGATCGCGTCGCCGATGCGGTCGCGCGCATCGGCGGCTCGTGGACCTTCATCAACCACTTCAGCGTCCTGCTGCTCGCGTGGATGGGCCTCAATGCCTGGCAGTGGTTCGGCATGCCGCAGTTCGATCCGCCGCCGTTCATCGGCCTGAACCTGCTGCTGTCGACGATTGCCGCGCTGCAGGCGCCGATCATCATGATGAGCCAGAACCGGCAGGACGCGAAGGATCGCGTGCGCGCCGACATCGAGTACGAGGTGAACCTGCGCGCCGAGCTCGGCGTGCGCGAGCTGCAGGCGAAGGTCGACACGATGAAGGAGGAGCTGATCGATCTGCTCGTCGCGGTGCGCCGCGAACGCCGCGGCTGAGCGGAAGCGCCGACGCCGAGCCGCCCGGGCGGACGGGACCGTCGATGGCGCGCGGAAACGCCGCCTGCGCGATGTTCCTCTCTTACAAATTGCAACAAATGTCGGCGGGCGGACTGCTATTAATCATTCGAACGAGCTTGGGTATGGCGCCATGGGGCACCGGCGGCGAACTCCCGCAGAGGGGCGCCGAACCTCGGCTGGGCCTGCGGGGGAGCCCGGTCGCAGGTGGGATTCGAAGGAATGACACTCGTTGGGGGGCTGGATGCTGCAGGGAGAGATCGCGCGCGAGATCGATCACGCGCAATTCGACGAGGGATGCTGGGAGCGCGTGATGGCGGGCATCGCGCGCTGGGTCGGCGCCGCGGGGGCCTATATGTGGTCGCCGCTGGAACCGGCCGGGGCCCGCTCCTTCGGCAAGACGGTCGACCTGCCGCCGGAAATGAGCGAACGCTATTTCCGGGATTTCCACGCGCGGGACCTGCTGCTGCAGGCCGCCCGCGCCCGCGAGCTGCTCCACGCCGGCACGGTCGTCAACACGCACGGTCTCCTGCCCACGCAGGTTTACGAAGCCTCGGCCTTCTACCGCGAGTTCCTCGCCGACTACGGGATGTACACCTTCCTCGCCTGCATCCTCACCGACGAGGGCGATGCGATGCTGGGTCCGCGCACGCACATCGCGCTGTCCCGCCCGCGTTCGGCGCCGCCGTTCAGCCAGGAAGACGAGCGCAAGCTGGCGAGCGTGCTGCCGCAGATGCGCACCGCGCTCACCTCGCACTGGCGGATGCGCAGCAACGGCCTGCTCGGCGAATGGAACGAGCAGCTGCTGGCGCAGATCGATCAGCCGTTCTTCCTGCTCAGCCGCGGCGGCCGCATGCTGTTCGCCAACCAGGTCGGGCTCAATCTCGTGCGCGACTGCCGCGCGCTGAGCCTGCGCGACGGCCTCCTGTGCCGCGGCGTGAACGACACGCCGCTGATCGAGCAGATCGACCCCAAGCGCGAGACGGGCTTCGATCTCGTGGCGCTGCCGCCCGACTGTCCGGCGATGAAGGTCGTCCCGCTGCTGCCGGCCCGCAACACGCAGTCGATGTTCCGCTGGTTTCCGCGCGCGGCCTACGTGGTGTTGCCGCAGCTGCTCGCCGAGCTGCGCACGCCGCCGTCGGTCGAGGCTTTCGGCGGCCGCCACGGTCTGACGCGGGCCGAACGCCACGTCCTGACCCACATCATCGAAGGACGGAGCCCGCGCGCGACTTCTCACGCGCTCGGCCTGAGCGTGCACCCCGTGCGCGCCCATCTCGCCCACATCTTCCAGAAGACGGGACTGCGCAACCAGCGCGAGCTGCTCGCCGCCGTGCTGCGCGCGCGCGCCGTCTGAGCCTGGGGAAACTCTGCA
>JBFWSI010000040.1:0-12652 GCA_050248455.1 Gammaproteobacteria bacterium
CGGCCCGCTCGCGAACCAGGTGCGCAAGCGCCTGATTCGCTGAGGCGAGTCCGGGCTTGCCCCGGACTCGCCGACTCTGAACAAGTCCCGGACGGACTTGTTCAGAGCTTCGCTGCGCATCGCGTCAGGCGCTGGCGCGGGCCGGCGGTAACAGGCTCGCGCGGCTGACCATCGCCGGCGGCTGCGCGCCGAGCGGGCCGGCGAGCCACTTCGACACCTCGACGATCGCGGGCAGCGACACGCCCGTCTGCCAGCCCATGCGCTCGAACATGTAGAGCAGATCCTCGGTGCCGACGTTGCCCGTCGCGCCCGGCGCGAAGGGGCAGCCGCCGACGCCGCCGCAGCTCGCATCGAAGATGCGCACGCCCGCCTGCGCCGCGGCGTAGACGTTGGCGACACCCGTGTTGCGCGTGTTGTGGCAGTGGAGGCGCACGGCGGTAGTGCCGGCGCGCTCGAGCACCGCGTGCATCATCTCGCCGACCTGCGAGGGCACGGCCACGCCGATCGTGTCGGCGAGCGCAATTTCGTCGATGCCCATGTCGAGGCAGGCCTGGACCATGTCGAGCACGCGCGCGCGCGGCACCTCGCCCTCGAAGGGACAGCCGAAGGCGGCGGCGATGGTGACGCCGAACTCGCGGCGTGCGGCGCGCGCCGCGCGCGCCATCGCGGCGATGGCGGTGAGCATCTCGGCCGGGCTCACGCCCTGGTTGCGCCGGCAGAAGGTATCGCTCGCGACGGCGACGGAGTTGATCTGATCGATGTCGCTCGCGAGCGCACGCTCGAAGCCCTTGTCGTTCAGCACGAGCCCGATGTAGCGCACGCCCGCGCGGCGCGGCAGGCGCGCGATCACCTCGTCGGCGTCGGCCATCTGCGGCACGCGCTTCGGATTCACGAAGCTCGCGACCTCGAGGCGCCGCAAGCCCGCGTCGACGAGGCGCGTGATGAAGGCGATCTTGGTGTCGGTGTCGACGAGCGCCGGCTGGCTCTGCAGGCCGTCGCGCGGCCCGACTTCGACGATTTCGACTTTCTCCACCGCTACGCTCATGGTTTTGGACTCCGGACCCGGCACGGCTCCTCGAAGAAGCGATTGTATACAGCCTGTCGCAGGCGGCCCAAGCCGCTCGCTCCTCAGTCCCGGTTGCGCACGCGCTCGGCCGGGACGCTCAGCTGCTGGAAGAGGTAGCGCTTGAAGCCGTCCGGATAAGGCTGGCGATCCAGCGCCTCGGCCATGCACGCGAGCCAGGCGTCGCGCGCGGCGGCGTCGACCGCGAGGTGCGCGTGCGCGCCCGGGATCGAGATCGGTCCGTACTTCTCCTGGTAGCGCTTGGGGCCATTCATCCAGCCGCAGAGGAAACGCGCGAGCTTGTCGCGCGCCGACCCCAGATCCGCCGGATGCATCGCGCGGATCGCGGCCGCTTCGGGCAGGCGCTCCATCGCGTCGTAGAAATCGTCGACGAGCCGGCGGATACCGTCCTCGCCGCCTGCCGCGCGAAACGACGCGTCGCCGACGCCGTAGGCCGGGGTTCGAAGATCTTCTTGCATGCCGCGCAGTGTAAGCGCCAACAGGCGCGCGAAAAACCGCGGCGGCGCCGCGCGCTGCCGCCCGCGCATGCATTCCAGTATCCTGCCGCCAGGCAAGTGTCGAGGTCCGCGATGAGCAAGTTCGAGGTCGATTTCTTCGTCATCGGCGCCGGTTCGGGCGGCGTTCGCGCGGCGCGCATGGCCGCGGGTTTCGGCGCCAGGGTCGCCGTCGCCGAGGATCGCTATTTCGGCGGCACCTGCGTCAACGTCGGCTGCATCCCGAAGAAGCTGTTCGTCTATGCGTCGCGCGTCAGCGAAGACCTCGCCACCGCCCCCGGCTACGGCTGGACCGTGCCGGGCGGCAGCTTCGACTGGCCGACGCTCGTGCGCAACAAGGACACGGAAATCGCGCGGCTGAACGGCGTCTACCGCCGCGTCCTGGAAGGCGCGGGCTGCGAGATCGTCGAGGGCCGCGCGACGCTGATCGATCCGCACACGGTCGAGATCGCGGGCCGCCGCGTGACGGCCGCGCACATCCTCGTCGCGACGGGCGGCTGGCCCAGCGTGCCCCGGTTCCCGGGCCGCGAGCACGTGATGACCTCGAACGAAATCTTCCATCTCGCGCGGCTGCCGCGGCGCATGGTCGTCGTCGGCGGCGGTTACATCGCGGTGGAGTTCGCCGGCATCCTGCACGGCCTGGGCTGCGAGGTGACGCAGCTCTACCGCGGCGAGCTGTTCCTGCGCGGCTTCGATCGCGAGATCCGCAGCTTCCTCGCCGAGCAGATGCGCCACAAGGGCATCGACCTGCGCTTCGACGCCGACGTCGCGCGCATCGAGAAAGCGGGCGAGACCCTGAATGTGACGCTGAAGGACGGCACGACGCTCGCCTGCGACGGTGTGCTGTACGCGACGGGCCGCCATCCGAACTCGGCGAACCTCGGCCTCGAGGCCTGCGGCGTGAAGACCGACGCGGTCGGCGCGATCGTCGTCGACGAGGCCTACTCCACGAACGTGCCGTCGATCCACGCCGTCGGCGACGTCACCAACCGCGTGAACCTGACGCCCGTCGCGCTCGCCGAGGGCATGGCGCTCGCGCGGCGGCTGTTCGGCGGCAAGGCCTATGCACTGGACTACGACTACATCCCGAGCGCCGTCTTCAGCCAGCCGCCGATCGGCACCGTCGGCCTCACCGAGGACGAGGCGCAGCAGCGCTACGGCGCGCTCGACATCTACACCTCGAGCTTCACGCCGCTGCGCTACACGATCTCGCCGGTGAAGGAGAAGGCCTTCATGAAGCTGATCGTCGAGAAGGCGGGACAGCGCGTGGTCGGCCTGCACCTGTGCGGCGAGGACGCGGGCGAGATCACGCAGGGGTTCGCCGTCGCGATGCGCGCGGGCGCCACCAAGCAGGTGTTCGACGCGACGATCGGCATCCACCCGACGGCCGCCGAGGAATTCGTGACGATGCGCGAGCCGACGCGCTCGACCTGAGGCCTACCCTCATCCGGGCGATGCGGCCGGGCATCCAGCTGCGCACAATCGCCGAATGAAGAGGATCTATATAGCTGAGCGCCAATACGCTCCACTGGCTGTGCGATGGCGTAGGCCCATGTAGGCGCCTCTTCCGTCATTCCCGCGCCAGCGGGAATCCACGCCGGACGAGGCGGTCTCCGTCGGGCGATTCCTCTTTTTCCGCGCTGGACGCCGGGGAGTGCGTGGATGCCCGCTGGCGCGGGAATGACGGCAAACGAACACCAGTGGAGCGTATTTGCGCTCTTCTACTTAGCCACGGAGAACACGGAGAACACGGAGGAAGATGGGGATGAAATGCCTGCGTGGAAGTGCCGCGCAGCGCCGACTCCCCAGGCCGTGTGATGATCCCGTGTCGAAAACAATATCATCGGGAGTGCGCATGAGCTGGTATCGCAAGCGGACGCTGGGCGGAATTCTGGAAGAGGCGGCGCAGCACTGGGGCGAGCGCGAGGCGTTCAGCTTCGGCGATCGGCGCTGGACCTATGCGGAGTTCGACGCCGAGACCAATCGCGTCGCGAAGGCACTGATCGCGAGCGGCGTGCAGGCGCGCGAGCACGTCGCGCTGTGGATGACGAACCGGCCGGAGTGGCTGTTCCTGATGTTCGGCATCGCGCGCGTCGGCGGCTGCATCGTGCCGCTGAACACGCGCTACCGCACCGACGACGTCGCCTACACCGTCACGCAGTCGCGCAGCCGCACGCTGATCACCCTCGACCGCTCGGGGCCGGTCGATTATCAGAGCATGCTGATCGAGAGCATGCACGGCATCGAGCGCGGCGCCGACGGGCTCGACATCGACGGCTATCCCGATCTGCGGCGCGTGATCGTCGTCGGCGGCCCCGTCCGCCTCGCGCATGCGACGGCCTGGGACGACTTCCTGCAGGCGGGAGCATCGGTCAGCGATGCCGATCTCGCCGCCCGCGCGCGCGCGGTCGATCCCGAGAGCCTGATGATGCTCGCCTATACCTCGGGCACGACCGGCCACCCGAAGGGCGTGATGCACAGCCACCAGCCGATCCGCAATACGCACGAGCGCGGCCTCATCATGGGCTACACGCCGCATGAAGTGCACATGAACTACCTGCCGCTGTTCCACATCTACGCCTTCAGCGAGATCGTGATGATGTGCGTGCTGTACGGCTCGCGGCACGTGATGATGGACCAGTTCGACGCCGATCGCGCGCTCGATCTCGCCGAGGCCGAAGGCGCGACGGTGCTGCACGGCTTCGAGGCGCACTGGCTCGATCTGCTGAACGCACAGGCGCGCAAAACCCGCAAGCTGAAGGTGCGCATCGGCACCCTGCCCTCGGGCGTCGAGAGCACGATCCCGATCGCCGAAAAAGTGCAGGACGTGTTCTGCCCCACGACCTCCGGCTTCGGCATGAGCGAGGTGTGGGCCTATGTCGCCTGCTCGAACCCCTTGCACACGCGCGAGCAGCGTGTGCACGCGTCGGGCATTCCGATGATCGACTACGAGTTCCGCGTCGTCGATCCCGAGACGGGCAAGGATCAGCCGGTCGACGTGCCGGGCGAGCTGCTGGTGCGCGGCTACGCGGTGATGAAGGGCTACTGGGACAAGCCGGAAGCGACGCGCGAGACCATCGACGCCGACGGCTGGGTCCACACCGGCGACATGGCGCGGCTGCGACCCGACGGCCACTGCGTGTTCCTCGGCCGCTACAAGGACATGCTGAAGGTCGGCGGCGAGAACGTGTCACCGGCCGAGGTCGAGGCTTACCTGCGCATGATGCCCGAGATCATGGACGCCGCGGTCGTCGCCTACCCCGACCCGCGCCTCGCCGAGGTGCCGGTTGCCTTCGTGATCAAAAAGCCCGGGCAGGACGTTACGGCCGACACGCTGCTCGCTCGCATGAAGGGCAAGATCGCGAGCTACAAGATCCCGAAGCACGTGATCTTCTGCGACGCCTACCCGATGACTTCCTCGGGCAAGATCCGCAAGGTCGAGCTGCGCGCGCAGGCGAAGCAGATTCTCGGAGGGTGAATGACCACCGAAGCCTCTTCTTCGTAGCCCGGAGCGCAGCGAATCCGGGATCCGGCCTGTCCGATTCGCGAAGCCCTTCGATCGTGCCCGCCATTCGCGGCGTCGCGCTTGCTCGAACGCATGCGCACCGGAGAACGCCGATCCCGGATCCGCTGCGCTCGCCCGGGCTGCAAGGGCTATCCCTTCCTTGCCTCGCCGCCTTCGATTGACGGCCATCATTGCCCGCCATACGCTCTTTTCCAGCCGGCTCGCCACCGCAAGATGGAGGTGCGCCGCCGGGGCGGACGCGTCGCGGCGGGCAACCGGACGCCGGCCGGATCCATCGGGCGGATGTTCGAGATCGATGCCTCGCACGTCGCTGCACCTGCCGGCATGCCGTCGCCTGCCGTGGGCCGATGAACCGGGCGTTCGGCGCGCTCGACGCAGCAGGACGGGCTGCACTGCGCAGCGCTCTCGAAGCGCTCTGGCAGCGACACGACACCGCAACGGACGGGAGCACGGCAGTCGAAGCCGAATGTCTCGAGATCGTGGCGACGCGCGCCTGGCCGCGCCGAGAGGTATCTCCGATGGATGCCGCGCTGTGGACGGGAGCGATGGTCGGCGCCTGCCTCGGGCTGCTGCATGCAGCGGGCCTCGTCGTGCGCTTCCTGCGCACGCGGGGCACGCAACCCGGTTGCTCGCTCGGCGTGCTTCTGACGCCGCTCTATTACGCCGTCTGGACGATAGCGCTGTGGACCCTGTTCGGCGCTTACGTTCTCTACTTCTGGCTGCTGGGCTGCGTGCTGTACGGCCTCAGGCAGCTGCTCGCGGTCGCATTCCACGCGCCGTCCGCAGACGAGAGCCCGACATGAGCACCGCACGCCGAATCGGCATCATCGGCGCGGGCGTCGCCGGTCTCGCGACGGCCAAAACGCTCGTTGCTTGCGGCCACGACTGCGTGATCTTCGAGCGCGGCACGCGCCTCGGTGGCGTATGGGCGGCCGGATATTCGAATTTCGGGCTGCAGGTACAACGCGAGCTCTACGAGTTTCCCGACTTTCCGCACGCGCCCGAGACGCCGGACTTCACGCCCGGCGAGCAGGTCCAGCAGTATCTCGAGCGCTACGCTCGCCATTTCGACGTATGGCCGCGCATCCACTTCGGCACACGAGTGTCCAGCCTGCGCCGGGACGAGAAGAGCGGCTGGGTGCTCACACTGGAATCGGCCGGCACGTTCCGGGAAGAACGCTTCGACTTCGTCGTCGTCTGCACCGGCCTGTTCTCCAGCAGACCGCATTTGCCGGCCTTCCCTGGGCAAGCGCAGTTCCGGGGAGCGCTCATGCACATCTCGTCGCTGGCCGACAGGAGCCCATTGGCGGGCAAGCGGGTCGCCGTCGTCGGCTTCGGCAAGAGCGCGTCGGATGCGGCGCTGGAAGCGGCAGCGGTCGCCGCGCAGACCACCCTCATCTTCCGGGACGTGCACTGGCCGGTGCCGACGCGGCTGCTGGGCCTGCTGCCGTTCAAGTGGGCGATGCTCAATCGCCTGACCAGCGCGCTGCTTCCCCCTTACTACCGTCCCTCCATGCTCGAGCGCATGCTGCATACCCTCGGCTATCCCCTGGTGTGGCTGTGGTGGCGCATGGTCGAGGGCCTGCTCGTCCTGCAGTTCGATCTGCACTCGCGCGGGCGCTCCCGCCTCAGTCTGGTACCGCGTCTGCCGATCGAGTTCGACGCCTTCGGGGAAGCCGTGATGCTGCCTCGTCCCGAGTTCTATCGCGCGCTACGCGACGGGCGAGTCGAGCCCGTGCAGACCGAGATAGACCGCTTCGATGCCGACGGCATCATCCTGAAGAACGGCCGGCATCTGGAAGCGGATGTCGTCGTTCTCGCCACCGGTTGGGAAAGCGACCATTCCTGGCTCGACCCCGCGACCCGGACCGCCCTCGGCTTCGAGGATGACGGCCTCTATCTCTATCGCCAAATGCTGCCTGCCGACGTGGATGGGCTCGCCTTCATCGGCTACGCGTCGACGATCGCCAGCGTGCTCACCTACAACCTGCAGGCGTACTGGCTCGCGCATGTGCTGGACGGCGCGCTGCGCCTGCCGCCCAGAGAAGACATGCGAGCCGACATCGCGGCCCAGAAACGGTGGAAACGCAAGTGCATGCCGTTCAGTCGCGGGCGCGCAGCGCGCCTGCTGCTTCACATGCAGCACTATCACGACGATCTGATGAAGGACATGGGCCTCTCGCCGCTGCGCAAGCGCGGCCTGTTCGCGCCCTTCAAGGAAGCCTTCGCGCCCTATCAGCCGAGCGATTATCGCAATGCCGTCAGCTGTGACGAGGCAGGCGAGCTCGGCCTCCCCAAGGCGGAGCCCGGCGCAACTCCGAGCACCGCCGGCGGCGGTGTCGAGCTCGGCGGATTTCCCGATCACCCCGCGAAGGCATGATCCCGGCATCGTTCGGTGGCGGGGTGCCGCTGCGCCGTCGACAGGGTTCATCCCGATGCGGTTACGACATGCCGCGGGAACATCCCATGACTTCTGTCCCGCCTTCGCGCGGCTGACCGCATGGGCCGTCAGGAAAGACGCCGATCTCGCTCGCTTCTGAACGGCACTCTCATGGGCTGCATTTCCTGTCCGGTTGGCTCCACGACGATGCTCCAATGGCCTGCGGCCGTTCGCGCATCGCGACCGCCACCACGGCGCCCGAGAGAAACGTCAAGCCCGCGATGGCATGGATCGCGGCGGCAAATCCGAAGCGATCGGCGATCAGCCCGGCGCTCAGCGCACCGATGGCATAGCCCAGATCGCGCCAGAAGCGGTACACGCTGAGCGAGCGAGCGCGCCATTGCGGAGCGGAAGCATCCGAGACGGCGGCGATCAGGCTCGGGTAGACCATTGCCGTGCCCAGCCCGAGCAGCACGCTGGCGATGAGCCACCAGACGAACTCGCCCGTCGCGGCCGTCAGTGCCAGACCCAGGGCCTGGGCCCACATGCCGGCGACGACGAGGCCCTTGCGGCCCCAGCGATCGCTGAGGGAACCGGTGAGGATCTGGCAGACACCCCAGACCATCGGATAAATCGCCTTCAGCACGCCGATGCGATCCAGCCCGAGGCCCAGCGACGTAAAGAACAAGGGGAAGATTCCCCAGCTCATGCCGTCGTTGAGATTGTTCACGAGGCCCGCCTGCGAAGCGGCGAAGAGATTGCGATCGCGAAAGGACGTGAGCTTGAAGACCTCGCTGAAGCTCGGCGACGACGTCGGTGCGTCGGTTCCGGCTTCGATGCGCAGATGCGCGCGCGTGTCGCGTACGACGAGTATCGACAGCGCGGTGCCGAGGATCGCGTAACCGACACCCAGATAGATCGGCACCGGTCGCAAGCCGTACCGGCTGGCGAGATAGCCCGTCAGGAAGGCCGTCGCCCCGACGGCAAAATAGCCGGCGAACTCGTTGAGACCGACCGCCAGGCCGCGCCCCTTCGGGCCGACGAGATCGATCTTCATGATGACCGTCATCGACCATGCGAAACCCTGGCTCAGGCCGAGCAGGACATTGGCGGCCACGATCCATTCCCAGCTCGGTGCCGCCACGATCAGGAAAGGCACGGGCAGGCCGATCAGCCAGCCGAGCACCAGCACGCGCTTGCGGCCCCAGGTGTCGGCGAGCTGGCCCGACACGAGATTGGCGCAGGCCTTGATGACGCCGAAGCTGACGATGAAGGAGGTGATCAGCGTCGTCGACTCGACGTGGAATTCCTCGGCGCCGATCAAGGGGACGACGGTGCGCTCGATGCCGACCATGCCGCCGACGAAGGCATTGACGAGCACGAGCAGCGAGAACTGCCGCCAGTTCTCCCTCAGGCCCAGCCTGACCGGGCCGCCGGGCTCGAGCGCGACCTCGGAGATCGCCGTCATGCAGCGGTCGAGCTTGCTCGACGACCGGCATTCACGTCGCGGATCCGCGCCGCCTGCGGCGGCGCCGGTGGGATGTCCGTCATCATCTGCGCGATGAACGCCGCCTCGTCCTCGATGCGCAAGGTCTCGTTGTAGCGCTTCTCGAAGCCGATGGTGGACCAGGGCTTGCCGCTCAGGCTGCGCCCGCAGGCCGAACCTGCGTAGGCGCCCGGCAATACCTCCACGTAATCGGGCAACGCGGCCAGCCGGCGCGCGCTTCGGAACAGCTGGCGTGCGCCCTCTTCGGCGCTCGTCGCCAGTTCGGTGCGGCCGAGATCGCCGATCATCAACGTGTGGCCGGTCAGTACGAACCAGGGCTCGTCGGCGCGCGTGCGATCGCTGATCAACAGACAGAGATGTTCCGGCGTATGGCCGGGCGTATGCATCACCCGGGCGACCACGTTGCCGAGGTTCAGCAGATCGCCCTCGTCCACGGCCTTGAAGGGCAGGCATGCATCCGCCCGGGCGCAAAGCACGTATTCCGCCCCGCTGGCCTGCGCGAGCGCTGCGCCGGTCGACAGATGATCGGCATGCACATGCGTGTCGACGACGTAGGCGATGCGCATGCCGCCCGCGGCGGCCGCTTGCAGATAGGGATCCAGATCACCGGCGGGATCTATCACGGCGGCGATTCCCCGCCCGCCGCAGCCGATGAGATAGGAAATGCCGACCGGGTCTCGATGCAGAAACTGTCTGAGAATCATGGCTTGCGTGCTCCGGGCGAAGTCGCCATCATTCAATCATTTCGATGAATGATTAATTGAAGCGATTTGGCCTGTCAAG
Source organism: Gammaproteobacteria bacterium (assembly GCA_050248455.1). GTDB lineage: Bacteria > Pseudomonadota > Gammaproteobacteria. The sequence goes on from JBFWSI010000040.1 coordinate 9,775, forward strand.
CCACACTGAGCAGGCGTTGGAGGACCTTCGGCCAAGAGACACGAAGTGTCCGGGTATATTGCCGGGCGCACTCACCGGCAGCGGCGGCAAACGCCGCTGCCGGTGACGAGCGCTTCGCCAATCAGGTGCAGGAGGAACGGGCGTGGAACAGCGCGGACCGAAACAAGCCATCTATGCCAGTCTGGCGGAGATTGCACAGAGCATCGGGCATCCGCACAGGCTCGAATTGCTCGAATATCTGGCCCAGGGACATCGCAGCGTGGAGGAGCTGGCGGCCCTCGGCAAGCTGAGCTTTGCGAACACGTCTCGTCATCTGCAGATTCTTCGCCGCGTTCGGCTGGTGGACACGGAGCGTCGCGGCAAGCACGTGCTGTATCGGATCGCGAACCAGGACGAGGTAGTAGGTCTGCTCCGCGCGCTGGGCTGCGTCGGTGAACGCAATCGCGCGGAGATCCGCCAAATCATGGCCGACTATTTTTCGGCGCGCGACGAGCTGGCGCCGGTGACGCGAGAAGAGCTGGTGTCCCGCCTGGGAGACGGCACGGTGACCTTGATCGACGTTCGTCCGGCGCACGAGTTCGCGCTCGGCCACCTGCCGGGTGCGCTCAACATCCCGGTGAGCGAGCTGCAAGCGCAGCTGTCGAAGCTTTCGAAAGCGCACGAAATCGTCGCCTACTGTCGTGGCCCCTATTGCGTGCTCTCGTTCGAGGCGGTCGCCTGGCTGCGGGCCAGGGGCTATCGTGTCCGGCGCCTCGTGGACGGTTTCCCGGAATGGAAGGCCGCCGGACTCGAGATCGAAACCGCGGCATAGCTCGGCGCGCCGCTTCGATCGGCCGCCGCCACCCCTGCTTCAATAGGGGCTCTGTCCCGGCGCCTTGCCCAGCGCGTGCGCTTTCTCGATGCCGTCGAGAAAGAGCGTGTAGAAGGCGCGCAGCATCTCGTCCATCTGCGCCGCCGGCAGGCCGTGCTCGGTGTAGTGGCCTTCCCAGACGATCTGCGTGCGGCCGGCGCCGGCCTCCTTCATCGTCACCACCGCGACGTAGTCGCGCATCGGCAGCGGACACTGCTCGACGATCGAATAGACGATCACGGCGTTCGCATGCGCGACGTCGAGGCGCTCGACGATCTGTCCCTCGACCCCCAGCTCAGGCTTGAATCGCGCGTAGCGGCGGGCGCCGACGTGGCTGCCCTCGCAGCTGAACTCGGTCAGGTTGCCGGGCGGATGCAGGAACTGCAGCGCGTTGAAGTCTGCGAGCCAGGCCCAGCAGTAGGCGTGCGGGGCGGCTACGGTGCGTTCGAGGCGGGCGACGGGCATGCTCGTGCTCCTTTCCTTGCGTCGTGTCCAATCGAGATCGAGGCAGCCGTCGGCGCGCGCGCCGACCGCCGCCGGTCATGATGCCGTGTCCTTCACGTCCCGTCTCACTGCGCGCCCCAGGGATGATCGATCACGTACAGCCAGCGTCCGTCCGCCTGCCGCCGCACCACTTCGACGGTGCGGCCCGACATCGTGAACGGCTTGCCGTCCGCGTCCGTGCCCGTCAAGGTCCATTCGTTGCTGAGCAGTGCGAGCTCGCCGTGTTGAACGGCGTAGCGGGTTTCGAGCTTGATGCTTCCCTTCGTCGCGAGGAAGCCGCGCAGGCCCTCCGCGAGCGCGGCGCGGCTGTTCACGTAGTCGCCCGGCCCGCGCACGAAGGTCGCATCGCCTTCGTAGAGTGCGAGCATGCCGTCGAGATCGCCGGCGTTGAAACGTTCCTCGAACAGGCGGTGGGCGCTTTCGGGCGGCTGTGACATCGGAGATCTCCCGGGGTTGCAGGTCGCAGAGTGTAGCCCGTGCCGGTCTCGTCCCGTGCTGTCTCCGCAACGCAGCAACGCGCGCATGCCTCACGATCGTCGCCGTCATTCGCGTTACCCTACGGCTCCACCGCAAAAGGGAAGAGAGGCCGAGCCATGTCCGGAGCCACCGATCCGAGCGCCCTCGTCGACCGTTGGCGCGATACCTACAACGACGACGTCGCGCGCATGGTCAGCGACTGCTATGCGCCCGACTGCACGGTCTACCCGATGGGCCTCAGCCCCATCGAAGGGCAGGACATGCTGCTGCGAGTCGAGCAGGCCGTGCTGAAGAAAGCGCCGCGCCGACGCATGCGCGTCGATCGACGGCACGTCTGCGGCAACGTGATCTGCGTCGAGGCCGTGCTGCTGGATCCGGATCAGGGAGGAGAATGGTCGCTGCCTTTCGCCGCAGTCCTGAGCATCGTCGACGGCCGGATCGCCACCGACCGCACCTACGCCGACTGGCAACGCTGGCCGGGCCTCTGAGCCCGCCGCGTCATCACAATCAAGACAGGGGAATGGGCATGGCGCACTACGACCTCGTGATCAAGGGTGGCTGCCTCGTCGACGGTTCGGGCTCGGCGCCCGTGCGCGCCGATCTCGCGATCAAGGACGGGCTCGTCGCCGCGATCGGCGCCGGTCTCGGTAAGACCGCACGCACGCTGGACGCCGACGGCCTCGTCGTCACGCCGGGCTGGGTCGACATCCACACGCATTACGACGGCCAGGTCAGCTGGGATACCGAGCTTTCGCACTCGCTGAAGCACGGCGTGACGACGGCCGTGATGGGCAACTGCGGCGTCGGCTTCGCGCCGGCGCGGCCGGCGCAGCGCGACTGGCTGATCGGCCTGATGGAAGGCGTCGAGGACATTCCCGGTGCCTCGCTGCGCGCGGGCCTGCAGTGGGAATGGGAAAGCTTTCCGGAATATCTCGACGCCCTCGATCGCAGGCCGCGCGCCTTCGACGTCGCGGCCCAGCTCGCGCACGGCGCCCTGCGCGCCTACGTGATGGGCGAGCGCGGCGCGGCGAACGAAGCGGCGACGGA
>JBFWSI010000041.1:0-12570 GCA_050248455.1 Gammaproteobacteria bacterium
TGCCGCCACCCGCCTTCAGGCTCGCCGCCGTACCATGCTGGGCCGTTGCATCGAGATAGACCTGGTGCGGCCGATAAGCGCTCGTCGCCTGGATTTCGAGCTGCGCGCCCGGATCGTCGAAGTAGTCGAAATAACCCGGCGCGAGCAGCTCGCGCAACGACTGGATCTCGGCCTGGCCGATCGTCGTGCCCGCGACGGGCAAGGCGGCCGGCTCGGCCGTGATCCAGGCTTCGACGTCCTCGCGCGTGATTTCCGCCTGCGACGCCGCTGCCATGGCGGCGCACAGCGCCAACGCGACGGCGCGCTTCGCGCTCTCGTGCTTCATCATGCCTTCGCTCCCTCAGTCGTTGGGGAAACCCTGCACGAGCAGAGTTTCGGCGGGCCATCGGCGGCCTGCGCGACTCGTGCCGCTGGCGTTCGGGTCGCGCTTCGATGCGGATGCACGCCGGCCTCAGGCGGCCTTGTCGCGCAGCGCGCGATTGACGCGCGGCATCACTTCCTGCGCCATCAAGCGCATCGAACGCTTCGTGCGCGCAGGGTCCTGCCAGTCGTGCGCGGCGTACATCAGCGTGCCGAAGTGCCCGATTTCCTCGCGCAGCTCGAGCACCTTGCACGCGACGGTCTCCGGGCTGCCGTGGATCACGCAGGCGTCGCGCAGCGCCTGCGGCTGCAACTGCGCGGGATCGTCCGTCGGCTGGACCAGGAACGGGCCCTTGTAGTTCGAGCGATCGAAGATCGCGAACAGGTACTCGTAGTAGTAGTCGAACGCGCCGCCGGGCCGCTTCACGAAGGCTTCGGCCGCCGCGTCGGTATCGTCGACGTAGATGCTGCGCGCGACGCGCCAGGATTCCGGATTCGCGGGGTGGCCGGCCGCCGCGGCCGCGGCCGCGTAGGTCGGCCAGTGCGTCTTCAGCGACCAGCGCGCGATGAAGTTCGCCGACATCGGGATGAAGCCGCGCGAGCCGGCATACTTCAAGGACGAGGAGTGCGGGCTCATCGCCGACACCGCGATCGGCGGATGCGGCTGCTGCAGCGGGCGCGGCACGTAGCCGAGCTTGATGTCGTGGTGCGTCCAGTCCTTCATGTCGATCGTCCAGTACTTGCCCTTGATGTGGTACGGCGGCTCCGTGCCCCACAGCGTCAGGATCTGATCGACGGCCTCCATCATCATCTCGTTGCGATCCTTGTCCATCGTGCCGAACAACTCGAAGTCCGACAGCAGCCCGCCGGGGCCGACGCCCATGATGAAACGCCCGTTCGAGAGATGATCGAACATCGCGGCCTGGCCGGCCGTGACGGCCGGGTGGTACTGCGGCAGGCAGATGACGCCGGTCGCGAGCTTGATCTGCTTCGTGCGCGCAATCAGGTTCGCGTGGAAGATCAGCGGCGAGGTGATCTGCTCGACCTTCGACGAATAGTGCTCGCCGACCCAGGCCTCGCTGTAACCGAGCTCGTCCGCGAGCATGATCGCTTCCATGTCCTCGTCGAGCGTCTGGTGGTAGTCACGATCGATGTGATGAAGCGGCATCATGAAGTAACCGAGCTGCATGGCTGACCCCTGAGAACTGTTCTTGAATGTCGTCGCAGGCTAAGAGCCCGCGATGCAAAGTTCAAGCAAGCCACGTCGATGCATCGACCATGCGCAGAGCACACGCATGAACTTCCTTCATATGAGGGACGAATACACGACGCAGGCCAGCTGTCGCGTCGCACAAGGAAAGCCGCAGCGGAACCCGGGGCTCCGTGCTTTCCGACATGTCGAATAATCCAGCCACGGAGGACACGGAGGAGGAAAGGAATTGTCTGGGCGCTTCCGCAGCGCCGGCGCCAACAGGCGTGATCGAGTTACGGAGGCGTCGACTCAATCCGTCTCTTCCTCCGTGTCCTCCGTGGCTAAATGGAAGAGCGCAAATACGCTCCCCTGCGTGTCGATTACCGTCATTCCCGCGCCAGCGGGAATGACGAAGGAGGTTCGTTCATGCATGGGCGTGCGCCATCGCACAGCCAATGAGGTGTATTTGCGCTCAGCTATATGGATTCATTCAGCCCGTGAGCGGCACGCAGGCTTCCTCAGGTCCCCGGATTCGCGTGCAGGACGCCGGCGGCGCGCAGCTGCTCGATGCGCTCGTTCGACAGGCCGAGCATGGTGCGCAGCACTTCCTCGTTGTGCTGGCCGAGATAGGCCGCTTCGAGCGCCGCATTGCTGTCGAAGCCCGAGAAGCGCAGCGGCATGCCCGGGACCGTGAACTCGCCGAGCTTGGGATCGCTGATTCGGCGCACCGTGCCGCGCTCGATCATGTGCGGCGCGTTGCACACGTCGGCGATGCTCATCACCGGCGCGCAGGGCACGTGATGCTCGGCGAGCAGCGCGATGATCGATTCCACCGACGGTTGCTCGTCGACCCAGCGCTGCACCAGCGCGATCACCTCGTTCGCGCGTTCGACGCGCTTGGCGTTCGAGTTGTAGCGCTCGTCCTTCGCGAGCTCGGGCTGGCCCATCGCGTTGCACAGGCTCTGCCACTGCGGATCGAGGGCGATGATGCAGACGTGGCGCTCGCCGTGCCGGAACAGGCCGAGCGGACACACCGCATAGTGATGATGGCCGGCGCGCGTCGGCACGCGGCCCGTCATGCTGTACAGCGCGACGTTGATCTCGTGGCAGTGGAAATAGGAATCGAGCAGCGAGATGTCGAGATACTGCCCTTCGCCGCCGCGCTCACGGTGCAGCAGCGCATAGCCGATCGCCGCGACCGCATGCACGCCGGTGTTGACGTCGCCGAGGCCCAGCATCGGCAGGCTGGGCGCGGCGTCGGGCTCGCCGATCATGCCCGTCACCCCGGCATAGGCCTGGGCGATGTAGTCGAAGCCCGGCAGGCTGGACAGCGGGCCCTTCTGGCCGAAGGCCGAGATCGAGCACATCACGGCGCGCGGGTTCAGCTCGTGCACCTTGTCCCAGCCGATGCCGAGGCGCGCGGCGACGCCGGGCGCGAAGTTCTCGATGACCACGTCGACCTGGCGGATCAAATCATAGACGAGCGCCTTGCCCTCCTCCGTCTTGAGGTTCACGCAGACGCTCTTCTTGCCACGATTCTGCTGCACGTAGTAGGCGCTGCGGCCGTCGACGATCGTCGGCAATGCGCGCGACATGTCGCCGAGCGGCGGGAACTCGACCTTGATGATCTCCGCGCCCATCTCGACCATCAGGCGCGTCGCGGCCGGGCCGGCGAGCACGTGCGTGAAGTCGAGCACCTTGAAGCCCGTGAGGATGTGTTTCATCGCCATCGACTGTCTCTCCTGTTCTCGAGTCCGAGGCCGCCTCAGCCCGCGCGCGAGCGCAGCAGCTCGCGGCGTTCCGTCCGCGCCTGGCGGCGCGTCGGCGTGTTGACGAGCTCGGTGAGTTCGCCGGCGTTGAGGCCCGCTTCGATGCGCTCGGCCGCCACCTCGCCGTAAGTCGTCGTGCGCTGGCGCGGCACGCGGCCGGCGGCGCGGATCATCGCCATCATCTCGCGCGGCCCCGTCTCCTGGCCGTGCTCGGCGCCGGCGGCGCGCGTGATGCTCTCGTTCATCAAGGTGCCGCCGAGATCGTTGACGCCGGCATTGAGACAGGCGACGACACCCTGGTGCCCCATCTTGACCCACGAGGCCTGGATGTTCGGAATCAGCGGGTGGAGCGCGAGCCGCGCCACGGCGTGCATCAGCACCGCTTCGCGGAAGGTCGGCCCGCGGCGCGCGCGCCCTTTCAGGTACAGCGGCGCTTCCATGTGCACGAAGGGCAGCGGCACGAACTCGGTGAAACCACCGCTCCGCGCCTGCAGCGCACGGATGCGCAGCAGATGCCGCGCCCAGTGCTCGTAGCGATCGACGTGGCCGTACATGATCGTCGCCGTGGTGCGGAAGCCGACCGCATGCGCGGTCTCCATCACCTCGAACCACTGCGCCGTGTTGATCTTGTCCGGGCACAGGATGCGCCGCACTTCGTCGTCCAACACCTCGGCGGCCGTACCGGGCAGCGTGCCGAGGCCGGCAGCCTTCAGGCTTTCGAGAAATTCGCGCAGCGGCAGGCCCAGCGTCGCCGCCCCCTGCCACACCTCCAGCGGCGAGAACGCATGTACGTGCATCGCAGGCTCGGCTTCCTTCACGGCGCGCAGGATGTCGAGATAGGTCTGTCCCGTGTACTGCGGATGGATGCCGCCCTGCATGCAGACTTCGGTGGCGCCGCGCGCCCAGGCCTCGCGCACGCGACGCTTGATCTCGTCTTCCTCGAGATCGTAAGGCTTGCCGCGCAGGTTCTCGGACAGCTTGCCCTTGGAGAAGGCACAGAACTGGCACTTGAAGTAGCAGACGTTGGTGTAGTTGATGTTGCGGTTGACGACGAAGCTGACCTCGTCGCCCGCGACCGCTGCGCGCAGCGCGTCGGCCATGCGGCAGACGTGGCTGAAGTCTTCGCCGCGGGCGGCGAAGAGCCGCACGATCTCGCCTTCGTCCAGCGTCTCGCCCTGCGCGGCGCGCGCGCAGATCGCTTCGACGTCCGCGCCGATGCGCGTCGGTCGCCGTACGAGCAGATCGAGATCGCGTGCCGCCGGCGCCACCGCCTCGCCGGGCGACCAGTCGTCGTCGCGCGGCAGCCCGCTGCCGTCGACGAGGTTCAGCACCGGCGCGCGGAACGGCTCCGCCAGCCAGCGGTTCACGTCCTGCGCGTAGCGCGGATAGAGCGTCAGCCGCTCGTGCAGCAGCTTGCCGGCCTCGGCGGTGGCGCGCGCGAGCTCGTCGAGATGCGGCCACGGCGCTTCCGGGTTCACGAAGTCGGGGGTCAGCGGCGACACACCGCCCCAGTCGTCGATGCCGGCGGCGATCAGCTGCGGCAGCACGCCGGGGCTCAGGTTGGGCGGCGCCTGCACCGACAGGCCGGCGCCGAAGACGATGCGCGCGACGGCGAGCGTCCACAGCATCTCGTCGAGATCGGGCTCCGGCGCGCCTGCCATCTTCGTATCGGGCTTGGCGCGGAAATTCTGGACGATGATCTCCTGGATATGGCCGTGCTCGGCGTGCAGCGCGCGGATCGCGAGCAGCGAGTCGACGCGCTCGCGCCGCGTCTCGCCGATGCCGATCAGGATGCCCGTCGTGAACGGCACGTTCGCGCGCCCCGCCTCGCGCAGCGTCGCGAGGCGCACGGCAGGCCGCTTGTCCGGCGAGCCGTGATGCGGCAGGCCCTTGCCGCACAGGCGCTCGGCGCCGGACTCGAGCATGATGCCCATGCTCGCCGACACTCCGCGCAGCGGCGCGATCTCCTCCGCGCTCAATGTGCCGGGATTCAGGTGCGGCAGCAGGCCCGTGTCGCGGAACACCGCCTCGGCGCAGGCGCGCAGATAGCCGAGCGTCGACGCGTAACCGTGCTGCGCGAGCCAGTCGCGCGCCGTCTTGTAGCGCGCCTCGGGCCGCTCGCCGAGCGTGAACAGCGCCTCCTTGCAACCCATGCGCGCGCCGGCGCGCGCGACCTCGAGCACCTCGTCGAGGCTCATGTAGGCCTGGGCGATCCGCTTCGGCGCCTTCGCGAAGGTGCAGTAGTGGCAGTCGTCGCGGCACAGCTGCGTCAGCGGGATGAAGACTTTCTTCGAATAGGTGACGAGATTGCCGAAGCCCGCATCGCGAATCCGGCTCGCGCAGGCGAGCAGCGCGGGCAGATCGGTGCAGTCGGCGAGGGCACGGGCTTCATCGTCGGTCGGACATTGCCCGGCGCGGGCACGGGCCAGGATTGCTGCGTTCATGCGCGTGACGTTACTCGGTGGTGGGAGAGCGAACGATCAGAGATTCCACTGGCCGCCGACGCTGACGATCGGATGCGGCTGCAGGCGTGAGGCGACGTCGCGCTCGCACAGCAGGGCGCTGGTCGCGGTGTCGCGATCGCAGGTCAACAGGCGGCGGATGTCCTCGGGCGTGTCGACGTCGAGCGCGAGCCCCGGCAGCTTCAGCGTCTGCACGCGGGCGCCGAGCGCGAGCGCCGCGTCGCGATGCGCGACGTAGCTGTGACGCCCGTAGCGGAACGGCATCAGATCCGGCGGCGACACCGCGAGCGCATTGGTGCCGTAGCCGTCCTCGTCGGACACCAAGGTCACCGCCGGCGCCCAGCCGTGCTTCGCGATCACGAAATCGACTTCGGCGCTGGTCGCGAGCGGCACGTCGGTCGGCAGCACCAGCATGCTGGCGTGGCCGCGCGCGACGAGATGCCGCGCGGCCTGCGCGACGGAGTTCGACAGGCCGGACTGTGCTTCCTCGAGGATCTCGGCGCCGCAGATCGGCGCCAGCGCGGCGACGCCGGCTTCGCGCGTCACGCACAGCACGCCGCTGAGACGCGTGCAGCGGGCGAGCAGCACGAGCAGATCGTGCAGCATCGCCTGCGCGAGCGCCGCGCGTTCGCCGTCGCTCAGCAGGCCGGCGAGGCGACGCTTCGCGAACGCGAAGGGCTTGACGGGAACCACTACCCACACGGTCGGAAGCCTCCGCGAGAATGAGCGTTCAACAGGATCATCGCCGTTTTGCGACGGCGCGCAGTTCGCGCGCGAATTCGACGACGATGGTCGCGAGCCGCAGCTTGTCGTCAAACGTTAGCATGACGCTTGGGGCCGCGATAGCTGCCGGACCGACGCCACTGAAAGCGTCGAGCAGAGGCGCATCCTGCGTGTCGAGCACGAAGCCGTCGAGCAGATCACCGTAGTGCGCCGCAACCGCGGCGGCGGTGGCCGGCACCTTCAATTCCGCCATCATTTTCGCCGTCGGACCCTTCAGCGCGAGGCCCGCGACGATCGGCGACACCGCGACGACGGGCGCCGCGCTCGCGCGCAGCGCCTCGCGCATGCCGGGCACGGCGAGTATCGGATCGACGCTGACGAAAGGATTCGACGGACACAGGATGATGCCCGTCAGCGCGGGATCGGCGAGGAGTTCCAGCACGGCCGGCAGGGGTTTTGCCGCGGCCGCGTGCGCGAACTCGAAGCCGGTGACGCGGGGCGCGCAGCGTTCGCGCACGAAGTAGTGCTGGAACGCGAGCGGACCGTCGGCGGTGTGCACGATCGTCGACACCGGATCGTCGCTCATCGGCCAGATCGCGTGCCGCGTGCCCAGCGCCGCATTCAGCTCGCGCGTCACGCGGGACAAGGAAGCGCCGGCGCGCAGCCGCGCGCTGCGCTGGACGTGCACGGCGAGATCGCGATCGCCGAGATTGAACCAGCTCTCGCCGCCGAGCTCGCGCAGGGTTTCGATGAAATGCCAGGTTTCGCCGCGCCGGCCCCAGCCGGTGTCGGGATTCGACAGATCGGCGAGCGCGTACATCAGCGAATCGAGATCGGGCGAGACGTGCAGCCCGAGATGTTCGAAGTCGTCGCCGGTGTTGACGACAAAGGACAGTTCGTCCGGCCCGAGCAGCGCGCAGAGGCCGACGGCGAGCTTGGCGCCGCCGACGCCGCCGGTCAGGGCGAGAAAGCGCTCGCCGCGGCTCACCGGAACATGTCCTCCGCGAGCGGACGGATGATGTCGCGCGCGGTCTGCGCGCTCGGCTGCCAGGGCAGGCCGCGGATCAGCACCGCCGGCGTGCGCTGGACGCTCTCGCCCATCAGCAGCGTCGCCGCCGCGGCGAGCGAGTCGGCGCGGTTGATGACGGTGACCTTCAGCTCGCGGCCGTACAGATCGCCGGTGCCGCGCAGATCGTCGAGCACCGCGAGGCCGTGGCAGCCGATCGCGCCGCCGATCGTGCCGAGCCGCCACGCGCGGTTCATGCTGTCGGCGATGATCACGGCGATGCGCCGGCCGGTCCGCGCATGCAGTTCCTCGTGCAGGCGCTGCGCGGAGGCGTCGGGGTCGACCGGCAGCAGCAGCGCCGCCTCGCCGTCCGCGTGATCGACGTTCGACTGGTCGATGCCGGCGTGCGCGCCGACGTTGCCCAGCCGATGGCGCACGAGCAGCATGCCCGGCCGCTTGCGCATCACCTCGGTGGATTCGTCGAGGATCAGCTGGACCAGGCGCGGATCCTTGTCGGTCTCCGCGCCGAGCTCGACGGCGCGGGTCGAGGGCGTCACCTCGGCGAGGCGCACGAGCCGGCCTTCGGCCTTGGACACGATCTTCTGCGCGAGCACCAGCACGTCGCCGTCGACGGGCTCGAGCTCGCAGCGGGCCAGCGCGGCGAGCAGCACGGCGGCGAGGTCGTCGCCCGCTACTATCATCGGGATGCCCGGCAGGACGTGCAGTGCCAGGTCGGCGCGGGTGCTCATGCGTAGGTCCTGGCTCCTGGGCGCCGGCATGGCCGGTCGCCCGCAATCCGCTCGTTGTTCCCCGCCCCCGTCCTGGTGCAGTACCATCGCGGGGATTCTGAGGCGCCGCGCCTCGAAATTCATTCTACCGGTAAGTTGCGACGAGAGGAGAGGTCGCCCGCCGCGTCCCTGCGCCCGCCGATCGCGGTGGCGCGCCCATGGGTTCGCCGCCTCTGCCCGCTCGCCTGCCGTCCGCTGCCGGGATACGCCGCTCCTGAACAGGTCCAGCGCCGGCCGGGACTCGTTCGGGACGATTCGACAGGTAAAGGGAGAGTGCGCATGGGCATGCTCGAAGACAAGGTCGTCCTCATCACCGGCGCGGGCCGCGGCATCGGCCGCGATTTCGCGCTGCACTGCGCTGCGGCCGGCGCGGCCGTTGTCGTCAACGACCTCGGCGTCACCGCCGACGGCAGCGCCGCCGAGGGCAGTCCGGCCGAGCAGGTCGTCGAGGAAATCCGCGCACTGGGCGGCAGGGCCGTCGCGAACCACGGCAGCGTCGCCAAGCCGGCCGACGCCGAGGCGATGGTCGGGCAGGCGATCGACGCCTTCGGCCAGCTCGACGGGGTGATCAACAACGCCGGCATCCTGCGCGACCGCATCTTCCACAAGATGTCGATCGAGGAATGGGACATCGTCATCAACGTCCACTTGAACGGCTGCTTCTACGTCAGCCGCGCGGCGGCCGACCATTTCCGCGAACGCGAGGGCGGCAGCTTCGTGCACATGACCTCGGCCTCCGGCCTCGTCGGCAACTTCGGCCAGGCGAACTACTCGGCCGCCAAGCTCGGCATCGTCGCCCTCTCGAAGTCGATCGCGCTGGACATGGGGCGCTTCAAGGTGCGCTCGAACTGCATCGCGCCCTTCGCGTGGACGCGGATGACGAATACGATCCCCGCACGCAACGAGGCCGAGATCGCCCGGGTCCGTCGCCTGCAGCAGATGACGCCGGACAAGATCGCGCCGATGGCGGTCTACCTGCTGGCGGACGCGGCGCAGGAAGTCAACGCACAGGTGTTCGGCGTGCGCAACAACGAGATTTTCCTGCTGAACCAGCCGCGCCCGGTCCGCTCGATCCACCGCGGCGAAGGCTGGACGCCGGAAAGCATCGCCGAGCACGCGATACCGGCGCTGAAATCCAGCTTCATGGATCTCGCGCGCTCCCCGGACGTGTGGTCCTGGGATCCCGTTTGAGACCGCGCAGCGCGCGGGCGGAGGAACACGCATGAGCCAGTCCCGACTTCCCGACGCGACGCCGTCCGCCCTCGCCGCCGGCCTCGCCCTGCACGCGCGGCTCGAGGCCTTCGTCACCGACGCCTGGGGCCGCCTGCGCGGCTGCATCGAGCGCGACACCGGCCTCAACGAAGGCCTGGACGACGCGCAGGTCGTCAGCTACGAGCTCGTGTTCGCGAGCGCCGAGCTGCACGCGATGCGCGAGATGCTCGGCTACGCGCAAGCCTGCGCGGAGGCCGGTGCCGCCGAGCTGGAGACGACGCTCGCGCTCGCCTTCGCGGCCGATGCGACGGTCAAGATCCGCAGCCGCATAGACAAGGTCCGCCACGCGATCGGCATCGACAGCGCGCGCTACTGCGCGACCTTCGAGGACGAGCCGCTGCTCGCGTTCTGCCGGCACTGGCTCGCGCCGGCGCATCTCGCGGCGACGGGCGCGCGCGTGCTGGCCGCCGGCGGCTGCGGCCGCTCGCTGCTGCCGGAAGACAAGCAGATCATCGCCGCGAGCTTCGCGCGCGTCGCCGAGGAAGTCGTCGCGCCGCTGGCCGAGAAGATCCATCGCGAGGATCTGACGATCCCGGACGGGATCCTGCACGAGATCGCCGACATGGGCTGCTTCGCGCTGTCGATCCCCGAGCGCTTCGGCGGCACGGCGCCGGACGGCGGCCACGACAATCTCGCGATGGTCGTCGTCACCGAGGAGCTCTCGCGCGGCTCGCTCGCCGCGGCCGGCAGCCCGCTGACGCGGCCCGAGATCATGGCCCGCGCGCTGCTCGCGGGCGGCGATCGCGAGCAGCAGGCGAAGTGGCTGCCCGGCGTCGCGCAGGGCAAGCCGCTGTGCGCGATCGCGGTCACCGAGCCCGACTGCGGCTCGGACGTCGCCGCGGTGCGCCTGAAGGCGACGCGCACCGAAGGCGGCTGGCTGCTGAACGGCGCCAAGACCTGGTGCACCTTCGCCGGCAAGGCGGGCCTGGTGCTGATCCTCGCGCGCACCAACCCGGACGGCGCCGCCGGCCATCGCGGCCTCTCGCTGTTCCTGCTCGAGAAGCCGTCGACCGACGAGCACGCCTTCGAATTCGAGCAGCCCGGCGGCGGCACGCTGTCAGGCAAGGCGATCCCGACGCTGGGCTACCGCGGCATGCATTCGTTCACGCTGTTCTTCGACGACGTGTTCGTGCCGGCGGAGAACCTCGTCGGCGGCCCCGGCGCCGAGGGCAAGGGCTTCTACCTGACGATGGCGGGCTTCGCCGGCGGTCGCCTGCAGACCGCGGCCCGCGCCTGCGGCCTGATGCGCGCCGCCTTCGATGCCGCCGCGCGCTACGCGCAGGAGCGCAAGGTCTTCGGCAAGCGGCTCGCCGACTACCAGCTGACGCTCGCGAAGCTCGCGCTGCTCGGCGCCTCGCTCCGCGCCTGCCGCGAGATGACCTACCACGTCGCGCGCCTGATGGACGAGGGCCAGGGCCAGATGGAGGCGAGCCTCGTCAAGCTCTACGCCTGCCGCGCGGCGGAGCAGCTGACGCGCGAGGCGCTGCAGATCCACGGCGGCATGGGCTATTCCGAGGAAACGGCGGTCAGCCGCTACTTCGTCGACGCGCGCGTGCTGTCGATCTTCGAGGGCGCGGAGGAAACCCTGGCGCTGAAGGTCGTCGCGCGCGAGAAGCTCGCGACGGTGCCCGGCATCGCCTGAGCACCCGCCGCCGAGACTTTGCCACGTGCTCCATCCCGACGAACTGATCGGGCGCGTCGTCGACGCGCGCACCGTGCGCTACCGCGTCGAGGACACGATGCTCTACGCGCTGGCGACCGGCCTCGGCGCCGATCCGCTGGATCCCGCGCAGTTGCGCTATGTCTATGAAGAAAACCTCCTCGCCCTGCCCTCGCTCAGCCTCGTGCTCGCCTACCCGGGCTTCTGGCTGCGCAAGCCCGAGTACTTCGTCGACTGGCCGAAGGTGCTGCACGCGGAAGAGGAGTTCGCGATCCATGCGCCGCTGCCCGCGGCCGGCACGGTCACGGGCCGCACGACGGTGACGGCGATCGTCGATCGCGGCATCGACAAGGGCGCGTACATCCATTCGACGAAGGAGCTGCGGCGGACCGACGACGACGCGCTGCTCGCGACGGTGAACTCGGTCAGCGTCGCGCGCGGCGACGGTGGTCTCGGCGGCGGCGGCGAGTCGCCGAAGGCGACGGCCTTCGCCCTGCCGGCGCGCGCGCCCGACGCGGTCTGCGAGCTGCCGACCCTGCCGCAGCAGGCGCTGCTGTACCGGCTCTGCGGCGACTTCAACCCGCTGCACGCGAGCCCCGCCGTCGCGCGCCAGGGCGGCTTCGAGCGCCCGATCCTGCACGGCCGCTGCACGATGGGCGTCGCCCAGCACGCACTGCTGCGCAGCTGCTGCGATTACGACGCGACGCGGCTGAAATCCATGCGTGTGCGCTTCACCGCACCCTTCTATCCCGGCGAGACCTTGCGCACGCGCCTGTGGCACGAGGACGGGCGCGTGCTGTTCGACGCCGCGAGCGTCGAGCGCGGCGTCACCGTGCTCGGCCACGGCGTCGCCGTCGTGGCGGCGCGATGACGCTGAGCGCGCTCGTCGGCACCCGCCTGCACGCCGGCGAAACGGCCTACCACAGCGTCGATGCGATGCTCTACGCGCTGTCGCTGGGCTACGGCGACGATCCGCTGGACGCGCGGCAGCTGCGCTACGTCTACGAGGAGCAGCTGCAGGTGCTGCCGACCCTGCCGCTGGTGCTCGGCTGGCAGGGGATCTGGATGCCCACGTCGATGCCCGCGCCCGGCCTCGCGCTCGATCGGCCGCGCATGCTGCACGCCGAGGAGCGGCTCGCGCTGCATCGGCGACTGCCGCCCGCCGGCGTCGTGCGCGAAGAGGTGTGGGTCGACGCCGTCGTCGATCGCGGTGCGCGCGGCGCCTTCGTGCACACGCGCAAGGAGCTCTACAGCGAGAACGACGGCCTGCACCTCGCGACCCTGCGCTCCTGCGTGCTCGCGCGCGGGGACGGCGGGGGCGACAGCGCGGGCGTCGCG
>JBFWSI010000042.1:0-12566 GCA_050248455.1 Gammaproteobacteria bacterium
AGTCGCGCCACTGCGCAAGGCGCATGAGTCCCGGATCGGCGTCCGGCGGCATGCCCCACGGCGCATCGACGAGGAACTCGAAGCCGTCGGCGCACGGATCGAGACGATGCAGCGCGACCATCGCCGCGATCGCCGAATGCCAGCACGCCGCTTGCGCATCGCCCGGCAGTGCGGCGAACCAGCCGCCGGCGTGATAGGACGGATTGTCCGTGGGCACGCGGCCGGCCATGCGGTCCATCACGTAGAACGGCGCGCCGAGGACCGTGGGATCCGGCTCGTCCCAGCGCACGCGCGCGACGGGCACGCCGCCGAGCTCGCCCAGGCGCCGCTGCACGCGCGCCATCGCGATCAGATCGTAATCGCGGAAGAGGCCGCCGCCCGCGGGCCCGACCTGCAGCACCAGCGGCTCCTGCCGTCCGCTGCGCTCGCAGCTGAAGAGCCAGGTCTCGTTCGACAGGCCCGCGCCTTCCGGCCGCGCCAGCTCGGTGATGCGCGCTTGCGCGTAGCCGGGCCGGCCGCGCAGCCAGTCCGTCAGCGCGGCGCGAACCTGCTCGGCGTCGCGCCGCGCGCTGCGCTGGCCCGGCGCGTTCATCGGCTTGGGCGTCCGCGCGGCATCGAGACTGCCAAGGGAAGAAGGGCGGACACGGCGCGACTCCGGAAGAATTTCGATGAACCCGACTCTACCCGCTTCGGCGGGCGATGCGCACGGTCGGCGCGGCGCTCCTCCGGGCTACGGGATCATCGACCTCACGTCGAGCGGCGCCGTCGCGCCTTCACCGCCTTGCGCGGCGGCAGCGCCGGAATCCTCGTCGCGATGTCGATGATCCGCTCGCGCAGCCAGCGGTGCGCGGCGTCGTCGTCGAAACGCGGGTTCCAGTAGAGGTCGATCTCGATATCCGGATAGTGCACTGGCGGGGCGAACAGTTTCACCGGCACGAGCTTCGCCATGTAGCGCGCGAGGCGTTCCTGCATGATCGCCACGCCGCCGGTCTCGGCGACGATCAGCGGCAGTGCCAGGTAGTGCGGCGTGAGCAGCGTGTTGCGGTAACGGATCCCGAGCTCCGCGAGATGCCGCGTCTCGTGGCTGAAGAGCATCTTGGGATCGATCGTGTAGGTCGCCTGCGGCAGCTGCACGAAGGCCTCCACGCTCATGCCGGCATGCGCCGCCGCGTTGTCGCGCGCCGCGACGCAGACGTAGCGATCGCGAAACAGCGGATGATGCGACATCGCGGCCGTATTGGTCCCGCCGCGCGGAACGATGAACAGCTCGGTCTCGGTCGACTTGCGACCTTCGACCATGAAGGGCTTCACGTCGACGAAATAGATCGTGAAATTCGGAGCCTCCGCTTCCAGCAGGCGCATCAGCGGCCCGCCGAACAGCCAGTCGATGTAGTCCGCGGTGGCGATGGTGAACTCGCGGTGCGCACGGCGCGGATCGTCCGGCTCCAGGGCCATCGTGTCGTTGACCTGGTTGACGATCGCGCGGATCCGGGGTGCCAGCGCTTCCGCCCGGGCGGTCGGCTGCATGTGCCGGCCGTTCCACTCGAACAGCCGATCGTCGAAGACGGTCCGCAGCCGTTCGACCGCGAGGCTCACCGCCGACTGCGTGCGGCCGATGCGCCGCGCCGTCCGGCTCACGCTGCGCTCGGCCCACAGCACGTCGAACACCACGAGCAGATTCAGATCGACGTTGCGGCGCAGGCCGGCCATTTGATCGATGAGATTGATTGATACTCCATATTTTCATTATCAATTGGATTCATTTCAATCTCGTTCCTAAGCTCTCTCCCCGCACGGCGCCCTGCGCGGCACCGACGCCCGGCGATTCCGACTACGAGGAGAGAACCATGCAGCCCAAGCTCCAGACCGTGTCCGCGATCCCGAGTCCCGCAGAACTGCTGTCCCGTGCCGATCAACTGATCCCGATCCTGCGCGAGCGCGCCGAAGCCTGTGAGCGCAGCGGCAGCGTGCCGGCCGCGACGATCCAGGATTTCCAGGATGCCGGCTTCTTCCGCATCCTGCAGCCCGCACGGTACGGCGGCTACGAACACTGGCCGACCGTGTTCTACGAGGTCGTCGCCCGTCTCGCCGGCGGCTGCCCCTCGAGCGCCTGGGTGCTGTCGGTGCTCGGCATCCACAACTGGGAAGCCGGGCTGATCGATCCGCGCGTCGCCGAAGCGCTGTGGAAGGACGATCCGGACGTGCGCTTCTCGTCCTCCTATGCGCCCTTCGGCAAAGCCACCCGCGTGCCCGGCGGATACCGCCTCGACGGGCGTTGGCCGTGGTCCAGCGGCTGCGATCATGCGAGCTGGGTGATCCTCGGCGCCGATGCCGAGATGGAGAACGGCGAATGCAACCGCGTCGCCGCCCTGTTGCCGCGGCAGGACTACGAAATCGACGAGCACTCGTGGAACTCTGCCGGCATGGCCGGCACCGGCAGCAAGGACATCGTGGTGCGCGGCGCCTTCGTGCCCGCGCATCAGCTTCACAACATCCAGCTGTCGAGCGCGATGAGCGAGCCCGGCGCCACCGCGTTCGCCGCGGACACCTACAAGCTTTCCTTCGGCGTGTGCTTCGCCTACTCGCTCGCGACCGTCGCGCTCGGCATCGCCGAGGGCGCGCTCGCGGAGTTCGTCCCCTATATGCGCAAGCGGACGAACGCCTACCTTCCGGGTGCCGAGTTCCAGCAGGATTCCGTCGTGCAGAAGGCGCTCGCCGAGGCTCACGGCCTGCTCGACGGAGCGCGCCTGAAATACGAGCGCGACTTCCGCGAAATGGCGGCATTCGTCGCGCGCGGCGAGACCGTGCCGGTCGAGCGCCGCATCTTCTACAAGTGGAACACGGCGGCGATCGCGAAGGCGGCACGCGACGCGGTCAACCTGCTGCTGCCGAGCTGCGGGGGCTCGGCGTTCAACCGGAAGAATCCGATGCAGCGCTACTTCCGGGACGTCAACTGCGTCGCGAACCACCTCTATCTGAGCTTCGACAAGGGTGCGGTCAATTTCGGCATGCACCTGCTGACGGGCGGCAACAACGACTTGCTGGTCTGAGGAGAGCGCAGCGATGACACTGAAAGTGGCTTACTGGGGATTCGAGGTTTCCGATCCGGCGGCTTGGATTCGCTTCATGGCGCTGTATGGCCTCGCGCCGATACAGGAGGACGGCGGCGTGTTTTTCCGCGTCGACGACAAGGCGAAGCGCATCCACCTGCGCGAAGGGCCGGGCGACGACTTGATCTACCACGCCTGGGAAGCCGACAGCGAAGCCGAATTTCACGCGGTCCTCGCCCGTCTCGCCGCGGCCGGCGTGGCGGTCGAACACGGGACGGCGGCGGAAGCCCGCTTCCGCGGCGTGACGGACTTCGTCCGCTTCGCGGATCCGGACGGCATTCCGATGGAGCTCGCGCACGGCCTGCAGCTCGCCGGCACGCCGTTCAGCTCGGCGCTAGTGCCCGGCGGCTTCGTGACCGGCGACTGCGGTCTCGGTCACATCGCGGCGCCGACCGCGGACCATCAGCGCAGCAGCGATTTCCTGTGCCGAATGCTCGGTGCCGAAGTCTCCGACTATATCTTCCACCCGCTCGCGCCGGGCGTGACGGCGGGCTGCGTGTTTCTGCATACGAACCCGCGCCACCATTCCATCGCCTATGCGCAGCTGCCCGGGGCTTTCCCGAAGCATCTGCATCACTTCATGCTCGAGGCGCGGCGCATCGAGGACGTGGGCCGCGCCTACGATCGCGTCCGCCACGCCGGCGTGCCGATCGAGCGGCAGATCGGCCAGCATCCGAACGACCGCGTCGTGTCCTTCTATGCCGTGACGCCCTCGGGCTTCGCGCTCGAGTTCGGCACCGGCGGCGTCCGCGTCGAGGATCCCGACTGGCAGATCCGCGACTACGACAATTTCAGCCTGTGGGGCCACGAGATGGCGGAGGTCGCGACATGAGCGGGAATCCTGCGAATCCGGAGCTCGGCCGCACGATCGAGGCCGCGGGCTACGCGACGAACTACCACGACCTCGGCAGCGGCGCACCGCTGCTGATGCTGCATGGTTCGGGGCCGGGTGTTTCCGCGTTCGCGAACTGGCGCCTCAACATGCCGGCGCTGGCGCGGGACTTCCGCGTGATCGGCGTCGACCTGCTCGGCTTCGGCTACACGGCGCCGGCGCGCGACGGCATCTATACCCTGGCGCGCTGGCGCGATCACCTGCTGGCCTTCCTCGATGGCCTCGCGCTGCCGCGGGTGTCGGTCGTCGGCAATTCCTTCGGCGGCGCGCTGGCGCTCGAGCTCGCCGTGCGTCATCCCGCGCGCATCGATCGCCTCGTGCTGATGGGCTCGGGCGGTCTCGCGATGCCGCTGACGGCCGGGCTCGACGCGGCGTGGGGCTACGAGCCCTCGGCGGCGAGCATGCGCCGCCTCATGGAGATCTTCGCCTACGATCAGTCGCTGGTGTCCGACGATCTCGCCGAGCTGCGCTATCGCGCGTCGATCCGGCCCGGCGTGTACGAGAGCTTCGCCCGGATGTTCGCGCCGCCGCGCGAGCAGCGCATCCGCGAAATCGCGCAGGACGAAGCCGATCTTGCCGCGCTTCCCCACCGCACCCTCATCGTCCATGGGCGCGAGGACCGCGTCGTGCCGCTGGAGTCCTCGCTCCGGCTGCACCAGCTGATCGTCGATTCCCAGCTGCACGTGTTCGGCCGCTGCGGTCACTGGACGCAGATCGAGCACGCCGCGGCGTTCAACCGGCTCGTGCGGGACTTTCTGTTGGCGGATTAGCCATTCCGCAAAATCGCGGCTTGGGCTTTTTCATCAGCAAACCGTAGCCCGGGTGGAGCGCGCAGCGCGTAACCCGGGAGCGGGCGCTTCGGCGTCGCGAAGATCCCGGTCCCGGGTTCCGCTGCGCTGCACCCGGGCTACGAAAGGGCGTTCCGGTTCGAGACGGCAGAGCGGTTTGTAAGGCAGGCTCACTTGCAGGCCGCGACATGCCCATCGCGGGCGGTTTCCGCTTGCCCGGCTGCGGCCCTGCGTGCAATACGCCCGGCAGAATTACTCCCTGGCCACGTGCAAATCTTTAGTGAGTCATCCTTGCCAAGCCCTGGGGAACGGCGCTAGGCTGCGCCACATGACGCAGAGCGCCGCCGCAGTCGAAAGACCGAGGAGAGCCCGCCGGCGCCCGCGCGCCGAGCGCACGCTGGAGATCTGCCGGGCCGCCAAGGAGGCCTTTGCGCGGCTCGGCTACGAGCGCGCGACGATGGCGGACATCGCCGCGGCGGCCGGCATCGCGGAGCCGACGATCTACAAGATGTTCGCGAGCAAGCGCGAGCTGCTCTACACGGTGATGGCGGAGTGGTATGCGTCGTTCACCGCCGATCTCGTCCGCCATCTCGATCGCCTCGAGGATCCGGTGCAGAAGCTGCGCTACCTGATCTGGCACCACCTGTCGATCATCGAGGCGGACCCCGCGCTGTGCCGCGTCTTCTTCCGCGAGGTGCGCGTGCTCGACGACTACCGCGGCTCGCCGGTGTTCGAGCTCAACCGCGAATACACCGCGTACATGACGCGCGTGATAGAAGAAGGCGTCGAGCGCGGCGTGTTTCGCCCGGAGCTGCCCGTCACGCTGATCCGCGACGCCATCTTCGGCGGCCTCGAGCACTACGCCTGGCAGTTTCTCGCGCGCCAGAAGCCGCTCGAGCTCGGCAGCGTCGCCGACAGCTTCTGCAGCCTCATCGTCCGCGGCATCATGCGCACGACCGACGAGGAAGCGACCGAGCGACGCCTGGCTCGCCTCGCCGATCGCCTCGAAAGCGCGCTCGACCGGCTGGAGTCCTCGCGGCCATGAGTCTGCACGTGCCTGATATGCCCTATTTGCCACAGAGAACACCGAGAACACAGAGATGGAGAGAGGGTGAGGGAGAAATGGGAACCCGATTCGCCTCCCTGCAGGCTCGGATCCATCTCTTTTCCCTCTGTGTTCTCGGTGTACTCCGTGGTCAATACAACAAATATCCGAAGGCGCAACCGTATGAGCAGAGCTCGGTCCGAATGAGTGCCTCCGCATGCTGAAGAACGTGCTCGTCGCGAATCGCGGTGAGATCGCCTGCCGCATCGTCCGCAGCCTGAAGAAGCTCGGGATCGGCAGCACCGCCGTCTACCACTTCGCTGATCGCGGCGCGCCGCACGTGGCGCTCGCCGATCGCGCCGTCGAGCTGCACGCCGAGGTGCCGACGGCGGCCTATCTCGACGTCGCGCAGCTGCTCGAGGCCGCGCGCGGCGCCGGCGCCGATGCCGTGCATCCCGGCTACGGCTTCCTCGCCGAGAATGCCGCCTTCGCCGCCGCCGTCGAGGACGCGGGCCTGGTGTTCGTCGGCCCGCAGCCGGAAGTCATACGCCTGATGGGCGACAAGATCGTCTCGCGCGAATTCGCCGTCGCGCAGGGCGTGCCCGTCGCGCCGAGCTGCAAGCAGGACGGCACGCTGGAGGACTTCGTCGCCGCGGCGACGAACATCGGCTTCCCGCTCCTGATCAAGGCCGCCGCCGGCGGCGGCGGCAAGGGCATGAGCATCGTGCGCGACGCCGGCGAGCTGGCGGCGCGCGCCGCGACCGCGAGCAGCGAGGCGCTGCGCTACTTCGCCGATGGCCGCGTCTACGCCGAGCGCTACGTCGAGCGGCCGCGTCACATCGAGGTGCAGGTGTTCGGCGACGGGCAGGGCAGGGTGTTGCACCTCTACGAGCGCGAGTGCTCGGTGCAGCGCCGCTTCCAGAAGATCATCGAGGAGTCGCCGGCGCCGAAGCTGCCGGCCGCGCTGCGCGATCGCATCTGCGCCGCGGCGGTCAAGCTCGCCGCCGCCGCGAACTATCGCAATGCCGGCACCGTCGAGTTCATCCTCGCGCCGGACGGCGCGTTCTATTTCCTGGAGATGAACACGCGCCTGCAGGTCGAGCATCCCGTGACGGAGTGCGTGACGGGTCTCGATCTGGTCGAGATGCAGCTGCGCCTCGCCGGCGGTGAAGCACTGGTGCTCGAGCAGAGCGAGATCGCGCAGCGCGGCCACGCCTTCGAATGCCGGATCTGCGCCGAGCAGCCGGAACACGATTTCCGGCCGGCGACGGGCGTGGTGCAGCGCCTGCGCGAGCCGCAGGGCGACGGCGTGCGCTGCGACGGCGGCCTGCGCGAGGGCCTGCCCGTGACGGCCGCCTTCGACTCGATGCTCGCCAAGCTCGTCACGCACGGCGCCGATCGCCGCGACAGCGCGGCGCGCATGCGCCGTGCACTGCGCGACTTCGTGCTGCTCGGCGTCGATCACAACGCCGACTACCTGGCGCGGATCTTTGCGCACGAAGCCTTCCTCGCCGGCGAGCTGCACACGGGCTTCGTCGTCGAACATGCGGCGGGCTTGCAGCCTGCGCCGCTGACGGCCGAGGAGCGCGCGGCGGTGCTGATCGCCGCCGCGTTCGGCACCGACGAATTCCGGCAGCTCGCCTTCGACTGCCCCGAGCCGCATGCGTCGATCGGCGCCTGGCGCAACTGAGGGAGATCCATGGGCATCCGACTCGTACACGAAGACGACGCCGTCGAGCTCGACATTCGCGCGCGGCGTCCGGTGTTGCGCGTGAGGATCGCCGGCCGCGACTACGCGGTGAGCGAGCGCGAGGGCCGTGACGGCGCGGTGATCGTCACCGTCGACGGCGTCGATCACGAAGTCTTCCGCGCGCGCGAAGGCGAGCGCCTGCAGCTCACCCTCGGCGGTCGCACGCACAGCGTCGGCTACACGGAGGCGGTGACGGCCGCCGCGCAGGGCGGCAACGCCGGCAACGAAGTGCGCGCCGACATGCCGGGGGTCGTCGTCGACGTGCAGGTCGAGGCCGGCCGCGAGGTCGCCGCCGGCGACACGCTGCTCGTCATCGAATCGATGAAGATGCAGCTCACCCTCGTCGCACACCGCGCCGGCGTCGTCGATGCCGTCCACGTCGCGAAGAATGCCCCGTTCCAGAAGGGCGCGCTGCTCGTTTCGCTGCACGCGCCGGAGTAGTCGCCGATGGCCCGCCTCCAGTCATCTCTCAATACCGGCAGCGCCGAGTTCAAGCGCAACTATGCGGCGAGCCGGACGCGCCTCGCCGAGTTTCACCGCAAGCAGCACGACGCGCGCCACCAGCGCCCGGCCCGCGACGTCGAACGGCTCGCGAAGCAGGGCAAGATGTTACCGCGCGAGCGCGTCGAGCGGCTGCTCGATCCCGGCACGCCCTTCCTCGAGCTGTCGACGCTCGCGGCGAACATGGCCTACGACGGCGAGGCGCCGGGCGCGAGCTGCATCGTCGGCATCGGGATCGTCAGCGGTCGCGAGGTCATCGTTCACGCCGACGATTCGAGCATCAAGGGCGGCGCCTGGTATCCGCTGACGATCAAGAAGATCGTGCGCTGCCTCGACATCGCGATCGAGAACCGCCTGCCGGTGGTGCATCTCTGCGACAGCGCAGGCGGTTTCCTGCCGCTGCAGTCGGAGCTCTTCCCGGACCGCTACATGGCCGGCCGCATCTTCCGCAATCAATCCCTGCTCTCGCGCATGGGCGTCAAGCAACTCGCGATGGTGTTCGGCCACTGCACCGCGGGCGGCGCCTACATCCCGGGCCTGTCGGACTATGCGGTCATCGTGCGCGGCACCGGCGCGATCTTCCTCGGCGGCCCGCCGCTCGTGAAGGCGGCGACGGGCGAGGTCGTGACGGTCGACGAGCTGGGCGGCTGCGATCTGCACACGCAGGTGAGCGGTACCTGCGACTACCCGGCGGGATCGGAGGCCGAGGCGATCGCGATCGGCCGCGAGATCGTCGCGCAGTGGGAGCGGCCGCAGAAGTGGCCGCTCCAGCGCGACCCGGTCGAAGCGCCGTACTACGATCCGGACGAGCTGCTCGGCATCATCCCGGACGACATCAAGCGCGGCTTCGACATGCGCGAGGTGATCGCGCGCCTCGCCGATGGCAGCCGCTTCCACGAGTACCAGCCCGCCTACGGCACGACGCTGGTCTGCGGCTACGCGAACATCTGGGGCTACAAGGTCGGCATCCTCGCCAACAACGGCGTGCTGTTCAACGACTCCGCGCTGAAGGGCGCGCACTTCATCGAGCTGTGCAACCAGAACGCGACGCCGCTGGTGTTCCTGCAGAACATCACCGGCTACATGGTCGGCAAGGAGTACGAGGCGCGCGGCATCACCAAGGACGGCGCGAAGATGATCATGACGATGAGCTGCAGCCGCGTGCCGAAGTTCACCGTCATGTGCCACGGCTCCTTCGGCGCCGGCAACTACGGCATGTGCGGCCGCGCCTTCGACGCGCGCCTCCTGTTCTCCTGGCCCAATCACCAGATCGGCGTCATGGGCGGCGAGCAGGCCGCGAAGACGCTGGCCGAAGTGAAGATGCGCCAGCTCGAGCGCAACGGGCAGGCGCTGGATCCCGCGGTCATCGACGGCGTCTACCAGGAGACGCTGAAGGCTTACCAGGAGCAGCTGTCTGCCTACTATTCGACGTCCGAACTGTGGGACGATGGCATTCTCGATCCGCGCGACACCCGCAACGCACTCGGCATCGCGATCAGCGCGTCGCTGAATGCACCGCTCGGCGAGCCCGGTTACGGCGTATTGCGATTTTGAGGAAACTCTGCAGAAGCGGAGTTTCCGCGGGCCGTGGAGGGCCCGCTCGCGAATCAAGTGAGCAAGCACTTGATTCGCCGACTCAGAACAAGTCCAAGACCGCCGGCGCCGCCGGCCGCATGGCGCACAGGCCAGAGGAGGCACGATGTCCCAGTTCAGGCTAGCAGCGTCGGACGAATACACGCATCGCCCGAGCGCCGAAAAGAACTTCAACGAAAGCGTCTATACCAATGCCTTCAGCGCCGACGGCCGCCACGGCGGCTGGATGCGCCTCGGCAACCGCGTCAACGAAGGCTATGCCGAGCTGTCCGTCTGCCTCTATCTGCCGGACGGCCGCGTCGCCTGCCAGTTCCTGCGCCCGCCGATCGCGAGCAACGATCGCCACGACGCCGGCGGCCTCGTCTACACCGTGCACGCGCCGTTCGAGGACGTGCAGATGCAGTACCGCGGCGAGGTCATGCTGCTCGACGCTCCGGAGGCGATGCGCAATCCGCGCGAGGCCTTCGCGCAGGCACGGCGCGTCGCCTGCGAGGTCGACTGGCGGCATCGCGGCGTGTCGCCCTTGCACGGCGGCGAGCCGCTGACGGACGCGCAGCCGACGATGTACGGCCGCGATTTCTCGCTCGGCCACTTCAACCAGCACACGGCGGTCCGCGGCCACATCCGGGTCGGCGAGGAAAGCTTCGCGATCGACGGCCACGGCTGGCGCGATCACTCGTGGGGGCCGCGCTACTGGACCAACATCTATTTCTACCGGCTCTTCATCGGCAATTTCGGCCCGGACCGCGGCATGATGCTGCTGAAGATCACGGATCGCGACGGTCTCACGCGCCGCGTCGGTGTGCTGCAGGTCGACGGCGATTACGAGGAGATCACCGATCTCGACGTGCTCACCGAATGGACGGCACAGAAGGATCCGCGCGCCGTGCGCCTCGGCGTGCGCACGGCGCGCCGCGCGGTGCGCATCGACGGCGAGATCGCGACCCTGGTCCCGCTGCGCAATCGGCGCAGCGAGGGCGGACGGAGCTTCGAGTCGCGCATCGCCGAAGGTTTCACGCATTGGCGCTGGGGCGATCGTCAGGGCACGGGCATGACCGAGTACATCGAAGTGCTCGAGCACGGACAGCCGGTCGGCTATCCGCTCTGAGGCGTCGGAGCAATTCGATGGGCGCGAAGGAATCGGCGGCGGCAAACCTGCGCGAGACGATCGTCGCGGGCCTGCGCCGCGCGGTCGTCCGCCGCTACGGCGAGGCGGCGACGATCGACGACGTGGTGTTCACCACGCTCGGCGGCTCGAACCGCACCGTGCTGTTCGACGTCGTGCACGGCGCGACGCGGCAGCGGCTGGTGTTCCGGCAGGAGACCTACAGCCTGCCGTCGTCGCCGTTCATCGCGCCGGCGATGCAGTTCCGCCTGCTGAAGATCGTGCACGGCGCCGGCATCCCGGTGCCCGCGCCGATCTTCGAGTTCGACGCCCAGGACGATCTCGATCGCGCCTACGTAGTCGCCTTCGTCGACGGCGAGACCCTGCCGCGGCGGCTGCTCGATGCGCCGGCCTATGGCCGTGCGCGCGAGCGCTTCTGTGCCCAGGCCGGCGAGCTGCTCGCGCGGCTGCATGCGATCGACGTCGACGAGGTCGGCTTCCTCGCCGGCACGCCGGACAGCCGCGATCCGCTGGCGGCGATCGTCGCGCGCCTCGACGCCTGGGGCGAGCCGCACCCGGCGCTCGAGCTTGCGATGCGCTGGCTCGAGCGCCACCGCCCGGCGAGCGCGCCGCGGCGGCTGCTGCACGGGGATTTCCGCACCGGCAACATGCTGATCGATCGCGACGGCATCCGCGCCGTGCTCGACTGGGAATGCGCGCACCTCGGCGCACCGGCCGAGGAGATGGGCTGGCTGTGCCTGCGCTCCTTCCGCTTCGGCCACTACGATCGGCCGGTCGGCGGCTTCGGCCAGCGCGCGGCCTTCTACAGCGCCTATGCCGCGGTCAGCGGCCGTGCGGTCGATCCGGACGAGGTGTACTGGTGGGAAGTGTTCGGCTTCCTGCGCTGGGCGCAGTACAACATCATGCAGATGCACGGGCACGTCAGCGGTGAGCGGCGCTCCGCGGCCTTCGCGGCCTGCGGCCGCAATACGGCGCTGATCGAGTACGACCTGCTGATGACGCTGCTCGGCCACTACACCTGACGGACATGCGATGAGCCAGGATCTGCCCAAGCTGCCCGACCTGCTGCACACGGTGCGCGAGTTCATCGACGAAATCACCCCGCAGCTCGACGGGCGCGACCGCTATCACGCGATGTGCGCGTCCTATCTGCTGGATCTCGCGCGGCGTGAGCTGGCGCTCGCGCCGCGCATCGATGCCGACGAGCAGTCGATGCTCGCGCACTTCATCGGCATGCAGGCCGATCTCGAACACGGCTATGCGACGCTCGCGCGCGCAATCCGCAGCGGCAGCCTCGACGAGCGCTGGGATCAGCTGATGACGCTGCTGCTGCACCACGTCGTCAACAAGGTGCGCGTGACCAAGCCCGATCACCTCCACCCGATGCATCGCGCGGACGATGCGCCCGGAGACACCGCATGAACTACGAGCAGCTCGAATTCTCGATCGCCGACGGCGTCGCGCGCATCGTGTTCGCCAATCCCGCGAACCACAATGCGGTGAACCATCGTGTGACCCTGGAGCTCGCGGACGCCGCGCGGCGCTGCGAGGCGGCGGCCGATTTGCGCGCGGTGCTGATGACCGCCAGGGGCGAGACCTTCTCGGTCGGCGGCGATCTGCGCGAGTTCATGGCCGAGCGCGAGCGCATCCAGACCCACGTGCGCGAGATGACGCTGAACTTCCACGCCGCGATCCTCACGCTGAACCGTCTCGCCGCGCCGCTGGTCGTCGCCGTCAACGGCACGGCGGCCGGTGGCGGCT
>JBFWSI010000043.1:0-12308 GCA_050248455.1 Gammaproteobacteria bacterium
AGATCCCGGGTTCCGCTACGCCGCACCCGGGCCGCGGGATCGTGCGTCGAGACAACCGGCCGCGCGCAGCGCCGCGCCGAGCTCATCGAGCTGCCCCTCGGTCCACGTCGGACCCGGCGCCAGATGCCCCCACACCGGCCGCGGCCAGCACGCATCGTCACGGCGGCGGCCGACCACGTGCAGATGCAGCTGCGGCACGAGGTTGCCGATCGCGGCCACGTTGATCTTGTCGCAGGCGAAATGCCGCTTCACGCAGGCCGCGAGCCGATCGGCCGCCGCGAGCAGCGTGGCGCGGACGGGGGCGGGCAGCTCATGCAGATCGACGGGGACGTCGACGGCGCTCGCGGCCGGCACCAGCACGAACCACGGCAGCGCCGCGTTGCGCTGGAGCAGCAGCATGTGACCGTCGATGCGGCCGAGCACGTGACAGTCCGCCGCGAGCTGCGGATGCAGCGCGGGCGGACCGTCGGTGCTCGCCGCCATCAGGCGTAGCGGGAATGGACGCGTGCGGCGTCGACGACGATCGGGCAGTCGAGGTATTCGAGCAGCGGCGCCTGGCCCCAGGCCGCCGTCATCGCCTTCTTCCACTCGTCGTTGTACCAGGCCTGCGCCTTGGCCTTGGATTCCCACAGGTAGATGCCGCCCGCCGTCTCGCCGTCCTCGGACAGCACATAGTATTTGCGGATGAGGCCGTCGAGCTTCTCGTACTTGACGACGCTGGCCTGCAGCTTCTGTTCGAACTCGGCGCGATTGCCGGCCGGCACCGGGAAACGGACGTTGGCGATGATCATGAAGGTCTCCTCGTGTAGGTCGATGAACGGACGGCGGCCGACGGTCCGGCTACAGTCCCAGGTTGCCCGGCGACAGGATGCCGGCCGGGTCCAGCGCCGCCTTGAGCCGGCGCAGAGTCGCATGATAAGGCGTCATGCGGCGGACTTCCGTGGCCCACAGCTTGCCGCTCTTGTACGGAATGCAGCCCGCCGCGCGCAACGCGCCCGCGCAGGTCTGCATCGCCTCGATCACTTCGTTCCACTGCGTGGCCTCGTCGTAGAAGGCCATGACGCCGCCGTGCAGGCCGCGCCGGCACAGCACGACCGCACCGCCCCAGGCGAGCGTCGGCCGCTGCGCGCGGCAATCGGCGAGGACTTCGAGAAACGCCGGCATGCGCGTCGTCGGCAGCGAGGCCATCAGGATCCCGCAGCGCGAGCGCGCGAAGTAGCCGGCGAACGAGTACCAGTAGATCTGATCGCCGCGCAGGCGATCGAAATAGATCGCGTTGAACAGCGGAAACGCGTCGCCGCCGTGACGGCGCGCGGCCGCCAGTGCGCGTGACTGCGCGCGCTCGACGTCGTCGGCCTCGCCGCCGAAATCGAGGCCGATGCAGAAGCCGGGCAGCTGCTCGAGATCGAGCTCCGGATGCGCCGCGCCGACGCGGGCGCGGATCGACGCGGCCTCGTAGCCGCTGCCGTACCACACCTGGTCGAGGACGTCGCCCCGCTGCAGCTCGCCGATGAACGCGGCGGCCGCAAGCGGATCGGCGAAGCCGAAGCATTCGGTGCGACGCAGGGCCGGCAGCGGATGCAGCCACAGGGCGATCTTCGTGATCACGCCCAGCGTCGCGTCGCCGCCGAGAAAGAGGCCGCTCAGATCGGGGCCGATGCCGTAGCGATGGAAGAAGCCCGCGTCCTGCGCGGCGGCGCTGCCGGTGCGCAGCACGGTGCCGTCGGCGAGCACGACTTCGAGGCCGATGACCTCGTCGGCGAAGCTCTGGAAGCGCGCGGAGCCAGTGCCCAGCGCATGCGCGGACGCGGCGCCGCCGATCGTCGCGGTCGGCGCCGTCGACGGGATGATCCCGATCGTGAGCCCGAGCGGCGCGAGCGCCTGCGCCAGCGCACCGAAGCGCACGCCGGGCTCGACGACGACGACGCCGCGTTCGACGTCGATTTCGAGGATGCGATCGAGGCCGCCGAGATCGAGCACGACGCCGCCGGCCTCCGGATTGACGCCGCCCGCGTACATCGTGCCGCCGCCGCGCACGTAGACCGGCACGCGCGCGCTCGAGGCCTCGCGCAACAGTGCGGCGATCTGCTCGCTGGCCGTCGGCCGCACTGCTTGCGTCGCGCGCCCGGGCCGCAGCGCCGAGCAGTCGCGCTGGTAGACCAGCAGATCGAGCGGCGCGTCCAGCGACAGCGCGCCGTCCGGCGCGCGCAGCAACGGGCCGATCACGCTCGCGTCGCTCATGCCGGCGAGCCGAGACGGGCGTGCGTCGTCAGGAATTCGGCGAGGCCCGATACCCGCGCCGACGGCGTCGCGCGCGCAGCCTCGCCGAGATGCGCGCGACAGCGCGGATCGGCGACGACGATCACGTCGGCCGCGGCGGGCGCGACGAGGCGCGCCGCGGCCATGCGCCTTGTCGCGTCGGCGGCGACCGCGGGCAGCGTGCCGGCCGCGCCACAGCACAGCGCGTGCGCGGCGCCGCGCGCGTCGTTGACGGGCTCGATGCCGCACAGCGCAAGGATCTCGCGCAAGGGATCGGCGGCGCGCGCCTCGCCCGGCCGTCGTCCCGCACAGCCGTCGAAGGCGTGGACGCGCAGCCCGGGTTCGATCTCGGCCTGCAGGCGCCGCGCGGCCAGCGCCGCGTGCAGCCATTCGCCGAAAGTCTGGATCGCGGCCTGTCCCTGTGCCGCGCGCCGCCAGCCCGGCGCGCATTCATGGCCGGCGGTGACGACGCGTGCGTGCGCGAGATCGCTGGCCAGCCGCGCTTCGGCCTGCCGCGCGTCCTCGGCATGGCCCGCTTCGCGCAGCGGCGCGCCACAGCAGCGATCGGCCGCGCCGCGCCACGCGACGCGCTCGCCCGCCGCCTGCATCACGCGCACCTGCGCCTGCGCTTCGCCGTGCGCGGGCCAGGCGGCGGCGCAGCCCGGCGCGTAGAGCAGGCTCGCGTCGTCCTGCGCGAAGACGAGCTCCCGCGCCCAGTCGCCGCGCGAGGCCGCGGGCGCGGCATAGGGATTGCCGTGCGTGCGCATCGCCGTGCGCAGGCTCGCGACCGGCGCCGGTGCGTGACCGCGCTCGACCAGCAGCTCGCGCAGGCTCGCGCCGATCTGCGCGGGCCGCAGGCCGATCGGGCAGACGGCCTCGCAGTGACCGCAGCCCGAGCAGGCGAAGACGCGCTCGGCGAGCGCGTCTTCGTCGATCGCCGCGCCCTCGAACCAGGCGCGCGCCGCGAGCAGGTAGCCGCGCCCGGACCAGCTCGCGACGGGCCGGTGATGCACGATCGTCGGGCACACGCGATCGAGGCCGCGCTCGGCCCAGGTGGCGTCGACGCAGTAGCTGCAGTCGGCGCAGTGGTAGTAGTCGCGCGCGTAGGCGGCGAGACGCGCGGGCGCGCCGTCGGCGTCGGGCACGGTGTCCGCGCTCACGTCTGCGCGAGCTTCTTGAGCCAGCGCGCGACGTTGCGCGCATGCGTCGAGAGATAGGGATCGCGCATGAACTTGTCGTAGAACGCCGTCTCGAGCCGGTGCGCCTGGGTGTAGAAGCGCATGTAGATCGTCGGCACCGTGCCGGGGAACTTGCCGAAGGTCGCGTGGATGTACTCGGCGATCTTCACCACCGCCTCGACGAGTTCGGGCTCCGGCGGCTGCGCCGCGCCCTTGATCTTCGCATTGTCGAGGAAGGGCCCGGGCGAGGCGGGATCGTAGGTGCCGCCCTTGCCGAACTTCAGATCGACGTAGGCCTGCACCGCCGCGCGCATGTCGCGATGGAACGGCGGACAGTAGCCCTCGTAGACGCCCTCCAGGCCGACGGGGTTCGGCACGCCCCACTTCGGATTCGTCTCGAAGCTGAAGCCGAGGCCGCGGATGCCCTTGGCGGCGCCGGCGCCCATCAGCGAGAAGGGGCTGATCCCGGAGAAGAACCAGCCGCCGAGCCCGATCGTCTGCAGCGCGAGCGCGATGTTGTGGCCGATGTCGCCCATCTCGACGCCGGAGCAGGTGAGGATGTATTGCTCCATGTACGACAGCGCGTACTTCTTCTCGGGGTTCAGCAGGCCGCTCTTGAAGAAGGGCTCGAGATCGCCGGCCGGGCGGCCGTGCAGATCGTCGAACACCGTGTAGCCGGAGCCGGCGACGATGAACAGGAAGCCGATCAGCTCCTCGGACACGTTGGCGACGGGCATGAACACCGTCGAGCCCGGCACGTTCGCATTCCACACGTTGTGCGCGCTGTAGTGCGGCTCCTCGCGCGGCAGCTCGACGCGCTTCGCATCGAGCTGCCGCGTCCTGTCCTTGACGCCGGCGATCAGGCGCTCGGCATCCGACAGGCGGTCGTGCGCCCAGTTGCCGTCGTCGCTCGCGTCGCGCGTGCTGACGAAATAGGTGCCGGTGTCGTCGGTGTAGAACATATCGCAGTTGCCGATGCCGGCGGCGGCCGGCGCGGTGCGGCCGGTGTAGCGCGCGGCATAGGTCGCGAGCCCGGGCTCGGCGTCCGAATACGGGATGCCGAAATGATGGCCGGACACGCCGAGGCCGGCGGCGATCAGCAGCGAGCGCTCGAAATCGTCGAGACCCGTCGGCGGCTTCTCGCTCTTGAACTGCAGCGGGCCGCGCGGGATCTCCATGCCCCAGCCGAAGCGCCGCGAGCGGCGGCCGAAGAGCGCGGAGTACAGCGGGAAATTGCCACACTCGGCGAGCAGCGCGTTCCACTCCTCGATTTGCGCAGCGCTGGGCGCGGCGACGGCGGGGGCGGCGACGGCCGACTCCGCCGCGTCGGCGCGGCGCAGCGCGCTGCCGGCCAGCGAGGCGAGGCCGGACAGCCACAGAAAGGTCCGGCGCGAGAGCCGGGTGCCCAGCGTGGCAGCCTGCGAAGTGGATGGCGCAGCGGGAAGCTTATCGGACATTGCAGAACTCCGGCCTGTACGACAGGCCGCGATGGTAACGCGCTTGGCGGCGGCCCCGGTACCGTCGCCGTCCGCCGTTACCCGGGAACACGCGATTCGTGCGACGCTTGAAACATCGCGATCTGCCGGACCCATCGATGAGCCGCTTCGACTCGAGCCTCGCCGCATTCGCGGCCGCCCTGCCCGACGGCAGTCGCGTCGCGATCCCGCCCGACTACAGCGGCGTCGCGCTGGCGGCGACACGCGCCCTCGTCGCGCGCGGCGCGCGCGATCTGCGGCTCGTCGCCGTGCCGCAGGCCGGCTTCCAGGCCGACATCCTGATCGGCGCGGGCTGCGTGAGCGCGATCGAGACGGCCGGCGTCAACCTCGGCGAGCTGGGCCTCGCGCCGCGCTACACCGAGGCGATCGAGCGCGGCGCGCTGCGCATCCTCGACGCGACCTGTCCGGCCGTGCACGCCGGCCTGCAGGCGGCGGAGAAAGGCATCCCGTTCATTCCCCTGCGCGGCATCCTCGGCTCCGATCTGCTGCGCGTGCGGCCCGACTGGCGCGTGATCGACAACCCCTACGGCGAGGACGACCCGATCGTCCTCATCCCCGCGATCCGTCCCGACGTCGCGCTGTTCCATGCGCGCTGGGCCGACCGGCTGGGCAATGTGTGGGTCGGCGTGCGCCGCGAGCTGATGACGATGGCGCACGCGGCCGCGCAGACCCTCGTGACGGTCGAGGCGATCCGCGACGATTGCCTGCTCGACGATCCCGCGCTCGCCGCCGGCACGCTTCCGGCGCTGTACGTCGGGCGCATCTGCGTCGCACCGGGCGGCATGCGGCCGCTGCCCTTCGGCGAGGATGGCGGCGACGACGCGGCGCTGGCCGCCTATGCGCGCGCCGCGCGCACGCAGGCGGGCTTCGACGCCTGGCTCGCGACCTGGCTGGCAGCGGCATGAGCGCTTGCACCGTCTCGGAGATCATGGCCGTGACGATGGCGCGGCTGCTCGCGGACTCGCGGCACGTCGCGGTCGGCGCGCTGTCGCCGCTGCCGGCGACGGCGGCGCTGCTGGCGCAAGCGATCGATCCCGGGCTGCGCGTGACCATACTCGGCAGCCGGCGCCACAACGCCTTCACCGACGGCGGCCGCGAGCTCTTCGACTGCGCGGCGCAGGGCCGCATCGATACGTTCTTCCTCAGCGGCGTTCAGATCGACGGCGCGGCCAACATCAATCTCGTGCACACCGGCGACTACGCGCGGCCGGCGAAGCGCTTTCCCGGCAGCTTCGGCTCGGCCTATCTATATTCGCTGGTGAAGAAGGTGATCCTCTTCAAGCCCGAGCACACGCCGCGCGTGCTGGTGCCGAAAGTCGACTTCGTCAGCGCCGCGGGCGTGTCGCCGCCGCGTGAATATCGCCCCGGCGGGCCGCGCCATCTGGTGACGGGCCTCGCGCTGTTCGATTTCGCACGGGGACGCTTCACGCTCAGGAGCGTGCACCCGGGACACACGGCCGCCGAAGTGGCGCGCGAGACGGGCTTCGAATACGCGGTGGAGGACGTGATCGAGACGCCGCCGCCGACGGCGCGCGAGCTCGCCGCGCTACGCGAACGCGTGCGCGGCGAGGTGGCGGAAAGCTATCCGCATTTCGCGGCAAAGGCCTTCGGCGGCTGAACGCTCAGGCGTCGACGCGGCGACGGCCGATGAGGCCGAGCCCGCACAGCGCGCCGCCGAACAGCCACGCGGCGGCCGGCAGCGGCACGGGCGCCGGGCTCACCGGCGGCGCGAGCGTGAAGTCGATCGTCAGCAGCGGCCGGCGCAGCGCGAGGAGATCCGGATAGGCGTTGCGGTACATGTCGGTCTGCACGGTCCAGGCGTCGGTGCTGTCGGTCAGGAAGGCCCAGCCGAAGTTCGCGGCGCCCGCCGCCCAGGCCGTCACCGAGCTCGTCACGTCGAACAGCACGTAGCTCTCGTCGAGCAGCGGAATCTCCGCGTCGTCGGCCGTCGCCAGTGCATCGACCCCGAGCGTCACGCCGTTGCCGAGGCCGTTCCACGAGCTCGAGCGATCCCAGTCGACGAGCATGCGATGCACGCCGATCGTGCCGACCGAGGGATCCTTCGTGAACAGGCGCAGCGTGGCGTTGTTGATCGTCGCGCCGGCCGGCACGCCGAGCGCGCCGAAGAGATCGTCGAAGCGGAGCAGCCACTGCGTTTCCGAGTGCTTCGGGAACGAGCTGTCGTCGAGATCGATCGTCGCGGTCGAACGGAAACCCTGCGGGATTCCGTTCGGCGATCCCTTCGCGAGCACGAGGCTCAGGTTGCCTTCATAGCCGTTGAGACCATCCTGGAAATCCACCGTGGCGGCGTGGGCGCCGGCAGCGGCACAGAGGGCGGTGGCGATCAGCGCTGACTTCAGCATTCGCGTTCTCCGGCGCACGTCCGGAGTGGATGCGCGCACTTTGCATGCGAAGCATCCTAGCCGCGCGCAGCCGCGCGATGTGCGACGGGATTGGCAGTCCGCCGCGGGCGGATTGTCATCAATCGTGGCGCCATGCGCCGGGGATCCGGCGGAAACGATGAAAGCCGCGTCAGGCCTTCGGATCGATCAACAGCTGCCGCGCGCGCTCGAACATGTTCGACAAGGTCAGCGCCATCATTTCCCAGATCGGATCGTGACGCTGCCCGCGCCGGTGCAGCTTGACGTTGAGACAACCGATCGACGCGAGACGGAAGCCGGCGAAGGCCTGGAACCACGGGATGTCCGCATAGGTCCGTCCCATGCCGGCCTCGTAGACGTCGCGGATCTCCGCCGTCGACGGCGGATGGATCGCGCTCCATTCGTCGACCCAGTTGTGGCGATCGGCCGCCATCATCAGCCAGCCGATGTCCAGTAGCTGCGCGCCGATGCCGGCGAGCTCCCAGTCGATGATGCCCGTCATGCGCCCGTCCTCGTAGAGGCAGTTGCCGGGCTGGTAGTCGCCGTGGAAGACGCCGATCGGATCGGACGCGGGCATCGTCTTCAGCAGCAGCGCCTCGACTTCCTCCGCCTGCGTGATCCAGTGCGGTTCCGGCGAGTGGAGGTAGATCTTGCGCCAGCGCCTGATCATCTCGTCCAGCGGCTGCGGCGCTTCCCAGCCCGCGAGCTGCGTGCGCCAGTCGAAGCGGTGGATGCGCGGCAGGGCCTCGACGCACTGGCGCCACAGCTGCTCGGTCGGATCCTTGTCGCGCGAGAACGACGGATGCGGATCCCACACGAAGAACACGCGGCCCGGCAGGCGTTCCATGACGATGAAGGGCACGCCGAACCAGTGCTCGTTCTCGTCCGCCCACGGCACGTCCGGCACCGGCAGGCCCGCCCCGTGCAGCGCGCGCAGCAGCGGGGCCTGGCGATAGACGTCGGTATTGCCGCGCCGGGCGACCCCTTTCGGCGGGATCTTCAGCACGTAGCGGCCGTCGATCTCGTGGCTGCCGCGCCGGCGCGTCTCGAACAGGAAGGTCAGGCCGGCGTGGCCGTCGGATTCGTGGAGGCCGGCGAGCTCGCGATCGGCGCCGATGCGGTCGTGGATGAAGGCCTGCAGATTGGCCTTGAGCTGCGGATCGATCATCGCGGGAACGTCGCTCAGTCTGCGTTGCGTTTGAGGAGCTCGGGCGCCTGCTGCTTCACCTTCGCGTCCTCGGTCCAGTAGCGCTTGGCCCAGATGCCGTCGTAGGCCTCGCCCTCCAGCGGCATGCGCCAGCTACGGACCTCCGCCTCGGCGAGGTTCACGCGGCACAGCGCGCGCGGCTGATCGTCGGTGCCGTCGACGTAGGCGTTCGCATCGCCGACCGGCAGGTAGCGCTGCGCGATGCGCCGGTAGCGATCGCGCCAGCGATCGTCCTCGCCGACCTCGTGCGCGATCGTCGCCTTGCCGCGCACGATGACCTTGCGGTACGGCAGGCCCCCTTCGTCGATGCACAGCGCGACGCGCGGATCGCGGCGGATGTGCTTCAACCACTCGGAGTGCTGGCGCGGCGTGAACCAGATCGCGCCTTCCTCGTACAGGAACCAGATCGGACACAGGTGCGGCGCGCCGGATTCGTCCAGCGTGCCGATGTCCATGATGAGGCCCGGGGTTTCGGTCAGAAAAGCTTCGCGTTCGGCCGTGCTCAGTTTCGGCATGTGGGCTCCCCTGTTCTGATGATGCGAGTGAATGCGACCGCCGATGCTGCGGCCGCGTCGTGCCGCGCAGGGCGCGCCTGCATCTTAATGTCGTGTCCCGTAAATATCTTGCTCTTCTGCCACCCGCCGGGAACCCGGCGGCCGGCCCGCCGCGGCGTTGCGCGCCTTGCGCGCGGCGGTCGACGGGAAATGTACAATGCGGCCATTCCGGCCCGCAGCGACGCGCAATGATCGATCGCAAGCACATCGGCTACACCTCGCCCCCGTTCACGACCGAAGTCGAGCGCGGACGGCTGCGCTTCTTCGCCAAGGCCATCGGCGAGACCGATCCCGTCTATACCGACGAGGCGGCCGCGCGTGCCGCCGGCCACCCGTCGCTGCCGGTGCCGCCGACCTTCTTCTTCTGCCTCGAGATGGACCGGCCCGAGCCCTACGGCTGGTTCGAGGATCTGGGCATCGAGCTGCCGAAGGTGCTGCACGGCGAGCAGCAGTTCGTCTACCACCGCCTCGCCCACGCCGGCGATCGCCTGCGCTTCGACTCGACCGTCGTCGACCTCTACGAGCGCAAGGGCGGACTGCTCGAGTTCGTCGTGCAGGACAACGTGATCACCAACCAGCGCGACGAGCGCGTCGCCGAGTTCCGGCGCACGGTGGTGATCCGCCATGGCTGAGGCGCTGCGCTACGCGAGCGTCGAGATCGGCGATGCACTGCCCTCGCTCGTATGTCCGCCCGTCACGCGCGTGATGCTCGCGCTGTACTGCGGCGCCTCGGGCGATCACAATCCGCTGCACGTCGACAGCGACTTCGCGCGCGACGCCGGGCTCGGCGACGTGATCGCGCACGGCATGCTGGTGATGGCCTGGATGAGCCGCACGCTGACGGCGCAGGTGCCGCAGGCGGCGATCCGCGTCTTCACGACGCGCTTCCACGCGATGACGCGCGTCGGCGACGTCGTCACCTGCACGGCGAAGATACTCGAGAAGACCATCGATGACGACGAGCCGCGCGTGCGCGTCGCCGTCGAGGCCCGCGACCAACGCGGCGAACTGAAGGCGGCGGGCGACGCGCTGATTGCCCTCCCCGCCTGATCCGATCCCCAGCACTACGGAGACTCACCATGGGACCACTGGCCGGAATCACCGTCATCGAGCTCGCAGGCATCGGCCCCGGGCCCTTCGCCGCGATGATGCTCTCGGACATGGGCGCGAACGTCATCCGCATCGACCGCGCGCGCGGCGACGAGCCCGGCGTCCACGTGCCCTATCGCATGAACGTGATGAACCGCGGCCGGCGCTCGGTCGCCGTGAACCTGAAGTCGCCGGCCGGCGTCGAGACCGTGCTGAAGCTGATCGAGAAGGCCGACGCGCTGATCGAAGGTTTTCGTCCCGGCGTCACCGAGCGCCTCGGCCTCGGCCCGGACGCGTGCCTGAAGCGCAATCCGCGGCTCGTCTACGGCCGCATGACGGGCTACGGCCAGGACGGCCCGATGTCCTCGGTCGCCGGGCACGACATCAACTACATCGCACTGTCCGGCATGCTGTCGATGATCGGCGAGCGCGATCGCAAGCCCGTCGCGCCGCTGAACCTCGTCGGCGACTTCGGCGGCGGCGGCATGTTCCTCGCCTTCGGCCTCGTCTGCGGCATCCTCGAGGCGCGCGGCTCGGGCCAGGGCCAGGTCGTCGACACGGCGATGGTCGAAGGCGCGTCGATGCTCGGCAACATCTTCCAGAGCTTTCGCGCGCAGAATCAGCTGTCGCCGCGTCGCGGCGACAACATCCTCGACGGCGGCGCGCATTTCTACGACACGTACGAGACGAAGGATGGCGGCTACATGGCGATCGGCGCCATCGAAGCGCCGTTCTACAAGAAGCTGCTCGAGCTGATGGGCCTGAACCAGGCCGAGTTCGAACCGCAGATGGACAAGGCGCGCTGGCCGGAATGGAAGCGGCGCTTCGCCGAGGTGTTCAAGACGAAGACGCGCGAGGAGTGGACGCAGCTGATGGTGCACGAGGACGCCTGCGCGATGCCGGTGCTCTCGCTCGACGAGGCCGCCGGGCATCCGCACAACCGGGCGCGCAAGACCTTCGTCGACTTCGCGGGTGTCGAGCAGGCCGCGCCGGCGCCGCGCTTCAGCCGCACCGTGCCGCAATTGAAGCAGCCGCCGGCGGAACCCGGCGAGCACTCCGACGCGGTGCTCGCCGAGTTCGGCTTCGCCGCCGCGGAGATTGCGAAGCTGCGCGAACAGGGCGCGCTGATCTGATCGCGTCCACCGACGCCGCTGCATGGAGATCGTGACCGGCGCCGAATGGGCGTTCATCGCGCTCGCTGCCTTCGTCGCGGGCGCGGTCAATGCGCTGGCCGGCGGCGGCACGCTGCTGAGCTTTCCGGTGCTGACCGCCGCGGGCCTGCCGGCGGTGACCGCGAACGTCACCAACAGCGTCGCGCTCTGTCCCGGCTACTTCGGCGGCACGCTGGCTCAGCGCCGCGATCTTCGCGGCCAGGGCGCGCGCCTCCGGCTGCTGCTGCCGATCGGCGCGGTCTGCGGCGTGCTCGGCGGCTGGCTGCTGCTGGTGTCCGGCGAAAAACTGTTCCGCGCGCTCGTGCCCTGGCTGATCCTCGGCGCCTCCGCGTTGCTCGCGCTGCAGGACCCGGTGCGGCGCTTTCTCATCGCCCGCGCGGCGCGGCGTGACGCGCATGCCTTCTCGACGACGGCAGCGGCCGCACCGATCGCGCTCGCCGCCGTCTACGGCGGCTACTTCGGCGCGGGCCTCGGCGTGATCATGCTGGCGACACTGGGCCTCACCGTCGACGACACGCTGGCGCGGCTGAACGCGCTGAAACAGGCGCTCGCCTTCGTCATCAACATCACGGCCGCGGTCTATTTCCTGTTCTCCGGCCACGTCGCCTGGAGCGTCGCCGGCGTGATGGCCGTCGCCGCGCTGCTCGGCGGCGCCGCGGGCGGCCGGCTCGCGGGAAGATTGGATTCGGTGCTGCTGCGAAAGATCGTCGTCGCGATCGGGGTCGCGGTCGGGGTGTTCTATCTCATTCGCTCGTAAGCTGCAGATTTCGTAGCCCGGGTGGAGCGCGCAGCGCGCAACCCGGGATCTTCACGATCTCTCGAACGCCGTCGAAGATCCCGGGTTTCGCTACGCTCTAAGGTATCCCCACGAAAAACGGGCGCGAGAACCTCAAAAAGCGCGTCATTCCCGCGCAGGCGGGAATCCACGTTCTGGCACGGCGCCCCCGCTGGACTCCCGCTTTCGCGGGAGTG
>JBFWSI010000044.1:0-12300 GCA_050248455.1 Gammaproteobacteria bacterium
CGGATGTCCAACGAAACGTCGCCGCCGCCGAACAGGTTGCTGAAGAAGCTGCCGATCGCGGCGAGGATCTCGCGATAGAGATCCTTGCCGATACCCTGGCCATCGGCGACGAGGAGGCCGCGATCGGCGATCAGCGCGATGTCCTCCACCGAGTCGACCCGGCCACCGGCCGCGACGTCGACGGTCGCCGTGCGGTTCATGACGGCGTCGGCGTCGGGATCTGTTTCGACCGGGAACGCCGTCTTGTTGTAGAGATCGGTGCGCGCGATCGCATGCAGCGCATCGGCCGCGCCGTCGGCATTGCGGCCGGCGGCCAGCGTGATGTCGCCTTCGGCGCGGATGCGCGCGCCGCTCGCGACGCCGACCGTGCCGTTCGCGTCGATGATCGAAACCGAATCACCCTGCGCGGCGCCGGCCAGGCCGTAGGTCTTGGCGTTCGCGCTGGCGTAGGCAGTGCCCGCGTTGCCGGCGCCGAAATAGACCGTGCCTGCGGCGTCGAGCAGCGCGCCGTTGCCGAGCGTGGCATTCGCATTCAGCGTCGCCGCGACGCTGCTGCGGGCCAGCGCCACGGCGATGGCGCCGCCGGCGTCGAGTTTCACGCGATCCGACAGCTGGATCAGGTTCGTCGCGGCGACGGACGCATGGCCGCCGTCGTCCCCCGGCGTGGTGACGAAGACGCGCGCACGCTCGCCGATCTTCGCCGTCGTGTTCAGCGTGACGCCCGTCGCCGACCCGGCTGCCGCGCCACCGAAAATGCCGCCGGCGCCGGCGACGACGTCGAAGCCCGAACCCTGCTTGAAAGCGCTGTTGTGCGCGGCGATGGCCAGCGTGCCGACGCTCAGCGCGGCGTCCGGCGCAATGGCCGCCGTGACGCTCGAGACGATGGTGTTGTGCGACGAGCCGCCGCTCGCGCCGAGCACGGAAGCGCTGACCGAATCGGTGCGGCCATTGGTGTCGGCGCGGTGGCGCGCGTCGATCGCGAGCTGACCGGCAATGCTCGGCGCCGCGCTCACCTCGGCGAGCGTCGTCGAGGAATTGACGGTGACGCTGCTGGCGGCGGCACCGGCGACGAGGCCGCCGGCCCCGGCCTCGGCATTCGCGAAGGTGCCGTCGGTGCCGTCGGCCTGCACGCGCAGGTCGCCACCGATGCGCGTGCTGCCGCCGGCGGCATCGTCGTCGCGCAGCGCGGAGACCGTCGCCCGCGTATCGCTGCTGGCCGACGCGCGCGCATCGTTCGCGCCGAAGGCGAGCAAACCGATCGCGAGCCCGCTGACCGTCGCATCGGCACGGCCGTCGGCGCGCGCGGACACGCCGACGTCGCCATCGATGTCGAGCAGCGTGCTGCCC
Organism: Gammaproteobacteria bacterium; assembly: GCA_050248455.1. GTDB lineage: Bacteria > Pseudomonadota > Gammaproteobacteria. The sequence continues at coordinate 1,348 of JBFWSI010000044.1, forward strand.
CCGATCGCGGCTTCGACGATGCTTTCGGTGCGCGCCTCGCTGTCGCTCGCATTGACGCCGAGCAGGAGACCGCCGCCGGAGCCGCTGGAGTACGACAGCGCGGTCGCCATCGTGCCGCCGAACGCGGCGTCCGTCCGACGGACCTGCGAGGCATTCAGCAGCAGCGCGCCTGCATGCACCTGCGCGTTCGCGTCGAGGATCGCGCGCGCCGTCGAGTGCGACACCGCTGCGGCCAGCGACACGCCGACGCCGACGCCGCCCGCGACGCCGATGCCGCGCGCGAGTGCGCGCGTCGCCGGCTCGCTGATCGCGCTCAGCTCGAGCTCGGCCGTGCCGAGCTCGAAGCGGCTGTGCGTGCCGGCACGCGCGATCACCGTCGAGTCGTCGCTCGCCTCGGCGTCCGCACCGGCCGCGCCGATGCCGAGCCCGCCGGCCGCCGCGGTGACGTCGACGACGATGCGGCCGCGACCCGCGGCAGTGACGGTGACGTCGCCGTCGGCGGTCGCCGGATCGGTGTCGGTGGTGACGATGTTTGCGTGCTCGCTCGCGCTGCCCGCGCCGGTGCCGGCGGTGACCTGGCTGTTCTTCGAGCCGCGGCCGATCGAGGCACCGGCGGCCAGCGCGCCGACTGCGGCGCCGGTCGCCTCGAGATCGATGTTGGTGTCGTCCGCCGCTTCGATCGTCACGCTGCCGGCGGTGACGTCGCCGTCGATGCGGGCATCGACGAGGTTGTCGACCTTGCCGATCGCGACCGCCGCGCCGAGGCCGACGAGGCCTGCGCCGCCGGCGATGGCCTCGATGTCGAGCAGGCCGTGGGTACGGCCGGCACCCGCGATTTCCGGCGCGGCGAGCGCGCGCACGTCGACCCTGCCCTTGGCCGTGACGCTCGAATCCGCGTCGATCGTCGCGCTGACGTTGCTGCGCATCTGCGTATAGCCGACGGCGCCGCCGAGGCCGAGCGCACCGACACCGAGGCCGCCGACCGTCGCCTTCGCCGCGGTCTCGTCGCGCGCTTCGACGAGCAGGCTTCGTGCATCGACCGTCGAGCCTTCGACCGCCGCGCGCGTCTCGTACAGGCGCGGGCCGAGCGGGCCGGTGTCGTTCACCGCGTCCTTGACGGCATGCTTCGCGCCACCGTCGATGTCGTCGCGCTCGCTCGCACTGAACGCGACATTGTCCTCGTCACCCATGTCGTCCAGGCGATTGGCGCTGCCGAACTCGTTCGCCTTCGTCAGCGTGCCCGCGTTGCCCTTGTCCGCTTCGCTGTTCGCGTCCGCGTCGGGCTTGTCGCCGATCAGGGTCACCACCGCTGCACCGCCGATGCCGACCGTACCGCCGACGCCGGCCATCACGGCCTTGGCGTCGACCTCGTTGCGGCTGTGCGCCGTCACCTCGACATTGCCCAGATTGCCGGGCGAAATGCCCGCCTTCACCGTGCTGTCGACGAGCCCGGCCGCGACGCGGCTCTTCAGCAGGTTGATGCTGGCGCCGGCGCCGACACCCGCGGTGCCGCCGACGCCGAGGCCACCGGCGACGTTCGTGATCCGGACCTCGCCGTCGGCATCGATGACGAGGCTGCCGACCCGGCGTTCCGCGCCGTTCTCGTCGGCGCCGACGTCGCTGTCCGCGACATAGGCTTCGACGGTGCTCGTCGCCAGGTTGACCGAGGCGACGCCGGCGATGCCGACGCCGCCGGCGAGCGAGCCGCCGACCGCGTAGGTCGTGATGTCCATCAGCCCGCTGGCGACGACCGAAATGCCGTCGCTTGCCCACAGCGACGAGCGTCCGTTCAGACCACCGTCGACGTAGGCGCGCGTGATGCCGTCGTTGATGCCGAGGGCGAAGGTACCGGACGCCGCGGTGCCGCCGCCGGCCGCGAGCGCGCCGCCGACGACGTGCATGTAGTCTTCGGCGTCCGCGCCGATCGCGATGGACCGCGCGTCGAGCGCGACCTGCGACGCATAGGCCTCGGTGATCCCGGCAAACTTGACCACCGCGCCGCTGCCGACCAGCGCGACGCCGCCGACGGACGCACCGACCACCAGCGAGGATGCGCCCTGCGTGGACTGGGCGTCGATGCCGATGACGTCGGCCGCGTCGACCGCGCTGCCGGTGATGCTCGCGCGCGTGCTGCGCCCGAACACGTGCGTATCGACGCCGGCGCCGGCCGCGCCCATGCCGACCGTGACGTTACCGACGAAGCCGTTGCCGTAGGCGACGTTGCCGGCAGTGACGTCGACCTGCTGGTTCGCGCTTCCGGTCGCGCCCTGGTTGAGATCGGCGTTCAGGATCTCGGCGACGCTGCTGCCGTCGATCAGGTTGACGTTGACGGCGGCGCCGAGCGCGACCTTGCCGGCCCCGATGTTGACGTCGATGTTCTCGATGTGCTGCGTGCTCATCGCGTTGACGGCGACCCCCGTCACCGTCTTGGTGGCGTCCTCGCGCAGCGTCTTCAGATCGGGGCCGGCATAGTCGTCGATGTCGACGGCCTGGCCGAGCGCGACGCCGGTTTCGAGATCGCCGTTGGCGACGGTGAGGCCGTCCGCGGCGACTCCACCGGTGCGTGCGAGCACGCGCGTGCGCGCAGCACCCGCGTCGCCGATGCGCGCCGTGGTCGTGCTGTCGATCTGGTTGACGGTGACGGAGGCGCCGAGACCGAGGCCGCTCGCGCCGATGCCGGCGCTGCCGGCTGCGACCGAGATGCGATCGTCGGTCTGCGCCCGCACGCCGACATTGGCCTTGCCTTCGACGCGCGCGCCGCCGTCGATGCGCGCCGTGGTCCGGTTGCCGATGTAGTTCGCGATGATCGAGCCGCCGAAGCCGAAAGTGCCGCTGGCGCCGACGCCGACGCCGATCGCGCCGATCGAGCCTTCGCCCCGCGCGTCGACGAGGACGTTGCGCGCCGTGATGTCGGTGCTCGCGCCGGTGACGGCGGCGTCGGTCAGCGCCGAGAGGCGGTTCACCGCCACTGCGACGCCGGCGCCGGCGCTCTTGCCGAAGCCGACGCCGCCCGCAATCACGCGGATGCCGCCGCTGTCGGCCGCGGTCTCGCCGTCGCCGTCGTCGGTATCCGCGAAATCGGCGGCGAGGCTGCGCGCCTCGAGCGTGAAGTCGCGATCGACCTGGTGGTAGCCGACGTTGCGCACGTAGGCGTTCGCGCCGCTGTCGACGATGCGGTTGACGGCGACCGAGGCGCCGATCCCGGCCGTCCTGCTCGCGCCGGCGGCGGCGGCGATCGTTTCGATCTCGGAGTTCTCCTCGGCGACGATCGACACGTCGCCGAGCACCTGGAGCTCGAAATCCGGCGCGGTCGGATCGTCGCTGCGCCGGTACTGCGTGGCGGTGTTGTCGACGAAGGCTTCGACGAGCTGGCCGGAGAAGGTGTTCGCGACGCCGACGCCGGACACCTGGAACTGGCCCTGCGACGCACCGAGCGAGGCGCCGATGGCGCGGATGTCGTTCGAATTGCGCGCGAACAGCGACAGATCGTCGGCGACCTTCAGCCGCGAGCGGCGGCTGTACGCCTTGGTCTCGTTGCTGACCTCGTTGACGGCGATCGACGCGCCGAAGCCGCCCTTGCCGCCGAGCGTCGCGGCGCCGGCGATCGCGTAGATCGACGAGGTGTCCGTCGCCGACAGCGACAGGCTGCCCTTCGCACCGTTGGCGGCGACGGCGCGCACGTCGAGATCGGCGTCCTGGAGATAGGCGGCAGTCGCGTTGTCGAGCTCGTTCAGCGCCACGTTGCCGGCGACGTTGAGACCGGTCTTCTGCGTCGAGCCGGCGACGCTGGCCGTCAGCGCCCGGATGCCGCCGCTGCGCGCGGCCGTGAGCGCCACGTCGCCGTGGGCGACGACGGGCCGGCGGCTCGCGACGTAGGCCTCGGTCGCGCCGCCGATGTCGTTGAGGGCGAAGGAGCCGGCGAGCCCGAGCGAGCTGCCGCCACCACCACCGCCGCCGGAGAGGTTCAGCGTGATCGCGCCGCCCAGTGCCCAGATTTCGCTGCCGTTCGCGGCCGTCAGACTGAGCGAGGGCAGGGGCTCGGCAGCGCCGGAAGGGATCGGACCCCGGCCGCTGGTCAGCGCAGTGCCGCCGTCGAGGTACGCGCGCGTCTCGTCCTCGATGTCGTTGATGGCGACGTCCGCCGAGATGTGCAGGCCGCTGCTGCCCTTGTTCGTGCTCGTGCGCGTCTTCGCGCCGTTGTCGGCCGCGCTGCTGCCGGCTTCGTCGGTTTCCGGATCGGTCTGCTGCCCGGCACCGGCGCTCGGCGTGTCCTTGTCGTCGGATTTCACCGCGCCGGCCAGCGCGACGGTCCAGATGCTGCCGCCCGAATCGGCTTCCAGCGTGACCGCGCCGTCGGCCGTCACCGAGCCGCTACCGGCCACGGCGGCGGCATCGAAGGGATCGAGGCCGATCAGCGCGCGCGTGTGGCGCTCGATGTCGTTCAGCACCACCGCGGCGCCGACGCCGACGTTCTGCGAAATTGCGACGCCGCCGGCAGTATTGACGTCGAGGGCATAGTCGTCGGCGAGGATCGACAGCGTGCCCGCCAGATCGACGACGGCCCCGTCGCCGATGCGCGCCGTCGTGTAGTTCTCGACGTCGACGTTCGAGAAGCTGCCGCCGAAGCCGTACTTGCCGGCCTTCGCGCCGGCGATCGCGATCGACACGTTGGTGACGTCGGTGCGCGCCTCGACCGTGAGATCCGCGGCATCGAGCTTCGCACCGTCGTCGATTTCCGCGAGCACATCGTTCGTGTACCAGGTGCCGAGGTAGGCCCCGCCGACGCCGGACTTCTTGCCGCCGGTCGAGAAGACGTCCTTGCCCAGGGACTTGATCGCTTCGAGGAAGAACTCGGCGACACCGGACAGGTTGACCGTCATCACCTCGGATTTCGCCTCGACCTCGACGTCGCCGGCGCCGGCCGCACCGAGAAAGCCCGCATCCTGGTTGACGTCGGCATAGCTGCCGATGACGGCTTCCGCGATGTTGTCGATGTCGAGCACGTTGACGCTGCCGGCGACGCCGTTCTGCTCGCCTTCGGCCGCGGCCTGCGCCCAGGAGTTGAAGAAGGTGTCCGGGATGCCGAGATCGGAACCGGGAATCGCCTCGAGCCAGCCCGAGATCGTCTGCGGCTCGGACGCGAGCTCCAGCGGCGCCCAGTCGACGTCGTAGGGATTCAGCGTCTCGGCCGTCACCGCGAGCGTGCCCTGCGCATCGATGCGCGCGCGCGAGGCGTCGCTCAGCCCGCCGACGCTCGCCTTCGCGACGTTGTCGAAGTGCGCGACCAGCACCGCACCGGCGATCGCGTTCTTCTTGTCGTTCGGGCTGCCCCCGCTGCGCGACTGCGACACTTCGCTGGTCGCGGACAGCGACTGCTGATCGGTGGTACGGGCCAGCACGTCGAGGTCGCCCTTCGCTTCGAGATCGGCGCCGGCGCCGACCGTCGCGTGCGCCTCGTTGCGGTGGTTGGCGATGGCGACGGCGGCGGCGAGGCCGTTGTCCTTCGCGAACGAATTGCCGGTGCCGCTGTCGCCGGACATCTGGGCCCCGCCCGCGATGCGGTCGTAGAGCTTCTCGACGATGGCCTGCAGCACGGTCGTATTGCTGAGGCGCGAATACTTGAACTCCTTGAGATCGTCGCTGGTGTACTCGAACAGGCTGTCGCCGATGGTGGCTTCGGCGGCGGTGCCGTTTTCCTCGGTGTCGGCGACCGCTTCGACGGCGAGATCCTGCTGGGACTTCACCTGGCCGTTGACGGTGGTGATCGCACGCGTATCCGAGTGCGTGATCGCGACCGATGCACCGAACAGATCGTTGCCCGCGCCGGCGCCGACTTCGGTGGAAATGTCCTTCGCGCTACGCGACTCGATGGTCACCTTGCCGGCCGTGCCGGTACCGGTGATCTTCGCGCCGCCGCCGACCGTGGTCGTCGCCGTGCCGGTCGCCGTGGTGTAGGCGACGGCGATGTCGACGGGGACCTTGCCCTTGGCCTGTTCCGACGGATCGACGACGGTCGCCGAGACATCGAGATGGTTGTCGATATACGCACCGACGGTGATGGGCCCGCCGCCGCCGATCTCGGTCGCGTCGGCGATATTGACGGTCGCGTCGGCATGGCTGCGCGCGTAGCCGATCGCCGCCGCGATCCCATAGGAGTCGACGGTGGCGCTGGAGGCCGCCTCGGCGCCGATGTCGACGCTGCCGCCCGCTTCGATTTTGGTCTGTTTGCCGGCCGCGCTCCGCCCGAGATTCACGGTCGCTTCGGTCTCGGCGATCACGACGCCGACGAAGGGCCGCACGTCCGTGAAGAAGCCGACGAAGTCCTCGAGAAAGACGCCGCTGTCCCAGGCATCGTCGTTTTCGGCGACGACGGTGGCCGCGTTCTCGTGGTCGAAGAGGTAGCCGGCATCGACGTCGGCCAGGATCTGCACGTCGCGGCCTTTCAGATGCGAGCCGAGCACGTCGACGGTGGCATCGGCGGAGGCGACGAAGGGATCCGGCAGCGCATCGGACTCCGTCGACTGCACGAAGACATCGCCGCCGTCGACGGCGCTCGCGGCATGGGCGAACAGTTCCGAATTCTCGATCTTCACGTTGCCGCCGTTCGCGACGAGCGAGATGTTGCCGGCCTTGAAACTGCCGTCGGCGTAGGTGTGAAGCTTCGAGTTCAGGATTTCGATGCTCTTCGCGCGGAAGGTGATCGCGCCGGAATCCGCGGTCGATGCGCCGCTGCCATTGACGGTGCGCGTCGAGATCGTGAAGTCGTCGAGCCGGATGAAATCGTCGGCTTCGAGCGTCAGGCTCTTGCCGGCGAACACGAGCGAACCGGGGGCCGAGGGGCTCGCGCTGCCGTGCGTCAGCGTGAACGACGGCGGATCGAGCAGGATGTCGCCGCCGATACCACGTAGCGCGCCGGCGTCGAGGAAGCCGCCGGCGAGGACGACGTGCTCGCGCGCGCTCAGTTCGATGAAGCCGCCGTCGCCCGCGACCTCGCCGCCGCGCGCGGCGACGGTAGCGCCGCGCGCGAGACGCGATTCGCGCTCGGCCAGCACGACGATCCGGCCGCCGTCCGAGTCCTTGCCGCGACCGGAAGCCGTCAGCGTCGAACCGTCGGCGAGCGCGATGTCGCGACCCGCGTGTACGTCGATGCGGCCGCCGTCGATGCCGCCGGCCCCCTCGGCACTGAGCCGCCCGCTGATCGCGACATCGCCGCTCGCTTCCAGCGCGATGCGGCCGGCCTCGACGCGAACGCCCTCGGCGCTGGCGAGCCCGTCGAGGTTGACCGCATTGGCGAAGACGTCGCCGGCCGCCGCATCGGCGTGGACCGCGCCGGCGATTTCGATTGTCCCGGCGCGAAGCTCGGCGCCGTCGACGGTGTTCACCTTGCCCTGCACCGAAATGAGACCGTCCGGATCGAGCGGCTGCGTGCCGCTCAGCAGCTGCGCCGTCGCTTCCGCCGACGGCACGCCCGGCGCCTCGAAGAAGCGCCGCATGAAGGCCTGCGTCGGAGTGCTGAGATGCAGCGCGCCGGTGTTGACGACGCCGCCCGCCCCGACGACGACGCCGTGCGGGTTCGCGAGGTAGACATTGCCGCCGATGCCGCCGTTGCGGATCGAGTTCAGCACGCCGTCGATCTGCGTGCGCTCGTCATGGACCAGGTTCAGCAGGTTGCGCGTGCCCGTCGGCAGGTACAGGTTGACGGTGTCGCCGGCGCCGACCGAGAAGCGGCTGAAGGAGTTGAAGGCGTTTTCACCGCGGACGGTCGCGGTCGTGACCTGCGTGACGGGGCCGCTGGCACCGACCTGGGTCGCGGTATTGCCGTCGGGAAGAATCAGCGTCTGGGCCGGAAGCACCGAGGACCAGAACATTGTGAACGCGGTGACGCCGGCCACGCAGCGACGGGTCCGCAGGCGAACGGTCTCGGTCATGGTCCTCTCCTGGGCCGGCCGCTGGTCGCGGCCTGTTTTCGTAGTAGGAGAGGTCCCTTCTCCGTCGGATGATTCGCTACATCTACTGTCGGACGAAATTACCGCCGAAGTGTGACCGGGATCAAATTTTCGAGGGGTTCCGATTCGTTAAAGAGAGTGAGAAGAGGGACAGCGAGGAAATTTCATCGATCGTCGATGCTGAAGGGTCCGGACTGCAGCCGGATGCGACCCGGTATCGAGAACCGATCCCGTTTCCTTCACCGCGACCGCTCGGAACTTGAATTCGACGTTCAGCACGCCGAGCAGCTGCGCGTCCTCGCGTGCGATGCCCTTGCGAGCGACGGCGAAGAGACTGCCGCCGCCGTAGACGTCGTACTCGAGCTCGGGACGCAGCAGCAGGAAGGGTACCGGTTCCCAGGCGAGGTTCGCGGTCAGGGCATGGACATCGCCGCCCGTGGCACCGACGCCGCCGAAGGTGACGTTCGCCGCGTGCTCGCGCTCGATACCCTCGCCGCCGAGTGTGCGGAGCACGCTGCCGTGGGGACGCGGGCCAGGCACGAACTCCGCTTCGGCGGCCATCGCCGCATGCGCTGCGCTCGGCGCAGGACGATCGTCAAATCTCGCATCGCACCGATCGATGCAGCGGCATCTTTCCCTATACTGCTCCGAGGCAGGGCCGTACGCGCGTCTCGCGCGCGGCATCACGATCACGCACAACGACAAGAAGACCGAGCCATGCATCTCCACTCTCGTCGCGCGCTTGCCGCGCTCGCGCTCGCCGGCTGCTGCACGAGCGCCCAGGCGAACAACTATGTCGAATTCGCCTGGACCGGCAACACACTCTCGCATTTCCTCGCCGAACACGAAGACACGGGCATCGGCATTCCGCTGATCGAACCCTACGCGATACGCATCGTCGGCGACGTCGCGCATACCGCGGACATCGGGCTGGTCAGCCAGTCGCTGGTGACCCTGGCCGACGGTCGCCTCGATCTCACGGCCGCCGGCTACACGAATCGGCCCGAAGGCCTCTTCGTCGTCGACGAGGTCGGCAGCGGCCCCGTGTTCATCGTCGCCGTGCCGGGATTGGCCGCGGCGCCGGTGTTCTCGAACGAAGGCATGCTGATCGTCACCGAGGATTCCAGCCTGCAGATCAACGGCGTCAAGCTCGTCAATCTGAACGGCGGCACGATCGAGATGCGCGCCGGCAGCAGCACCCCGAGCCTGTACGCCGATCTTCGCCAGGGCTCGCAGGTGACAGGCGCAGGTCTACTCCAGATGCACGGCCTCCTGTCCGGCGAAATCCATTCGGGATCCAGCCTGTCGCTCGCCAACGGCACCACCGTCGCAAGCGACGCCGTCATCGACGGCGTGTGGTCGTGGCAGAGCTTCTCGCGTCTCGAAGGAACGCTGACGAATCGCGGCACGGTCACGCCGCACCAGCATATCCTGGCGGCCGACAAGCTCGGCACGCTCGCTGCCGGCGGGCGTTTCGTCAACGAAGGTTATCTCAGCGGCGAAATCGGCCTCGTGGCGAACATCGGCGATCCGGCGCGGGTCACGGAGTTCGTCAACCGCGGTTTCGCGTCCGTGCCTTCTCTGGTCACGAGCGGCGCTGCGCCGGTCCGCTTCGTCAACGAGGGCACGCTGGCGCTGCGCGGCTCGCTGTTCGCCGACAACCTGCAGTTCGAGAACAGCGGTCGCGTCGAACTTGCAGCCGGCGTCACCGCGACCTTGGCGGGCAGGAGCGCGGCGCGTCCGCTGCGTCGCATGGTGTTCCGCGACGGCGCCGTGATCTCGGGCCTCGGCACGGCCTCGCTGACGGGCGAAGCGGAATTCTTCGGCACCACCACCGTCACCGGCAATCAGCTGGCGCTGCGCGGCACGCTCTATCACGGCAACGGCGCGAACCTCGCGGGCGCCCTGCGCTGGAGCGACGGGGATTTCACCGGAGCGTGGACCAACAGCGCCACGCTGACGGCGACGGGCCGCAGCAGCGGCCCCTCGATCGGCATACGGGACGTGTTCGACAACCTCGGACGGGTCGTGTGGTCGAGCGATCTGTATCTGCGCGAGGGCGCGGTGCTGGTCAATCACGGCACGCTGGGCACGCCGGCGACGAGCGTCGGTGGCGGCATGTTCGGCACGACGGGCGGCGCGGTCGAGACCGTGATGAACTTCGGGCGGCTGCTCGAGGAGGGCGGCGGCCGTACGCGTTTCGTCGGCATCGACTTCCAGAACCTCGGCGTCATCGAACTGCGCGACGGCGGCGAGATCGACTTCGCGAGCGCGACGCTGTCGAACCTCGGCAGCATCATCGGCAACGGCACGCTCAGGGTCGGGCCGGGTTTCGTCAACCATGGCACGATCGCGCCGGGCCTGTCGCCGGGGCAGTTGACGATCAACGGCCACTTCGCCAACGGCGACGACGGCGTGCTCGAAATGGAGCTCGCCTCCGACACCGTGTTCGACCGGCTCGTCGTCACGCGCACGGCGACGCTCGGCGGCACGCTGCGCCTGAAGCTGCTCGACGGCTACGTGCCCGAGGTGGGCGACAGCTTCCGCCTGTTCGGCTTCGATGCACTCGAGGGCGCCTTCGCGCACATTCTGCTCGACGGCTATGACGCGGACTTCGAGCTCGATGTCGGCCGCAGCTTCCTCGCGCTGTCGGTCGTGTCGATCAGCCCGGCCCCGGTGCCGCTGCCGCCGTCGCTCGCGCTGTTCGCCGGCGCCATGGCACTGCTCGCGCGGTATCGCCGCCGCAGGGAGTGACGCTTAGCGCCCGACACCGACATCGGCTACCCTGCCTGTCCAGCTCCAGCCAGCCGCAGGAATCGCCATGACCGACCGCCGCGCCGAACTGACGAAACTCGTCGAAGACTTCACCGCCCGCTTCAACGCGGTCGATCTCGATGGCCTGATGACTTTCTTCGCGGACGATGCCGTCTACGAGGAAGTGAACGGTCCCGTGAACCACGGCAAGGCGGCGATCCGGAAAGCCTTCGAGCCGCTGTTCTCGGGCAAG
>JBFWSI010000045.1:0-11945 GCA_050248455.1 Gammaproteobacteria bacterium
GAGCCCCATCGCGGAGGCGCCGAAGGCGCTGGCCGTCAGCAGCAGCAAGCGCGGCAGGAAATCGCCGGGCAGCGTCAGCGTCGCCGACACCACTGCCAGCAGCAGCAGGCATTGAACGAAGCACAACGTCGCCAGCGGCGGCAGCTTGCTCAGGATGTACGGCGCGAGGCCGAGGTTCACCGAGCGCTCGCGCAGATACACCGGCAGTTCCTTGACGATCTCGCGTGCCGAATTGAGACAGCCGAACCAGATCGCCGAGAGCACCAGCATGAAGGCCACCTGGCCCTGGGCGACGGCCTGCGCGGCAGGCGGCCCGCCGGTATCGAACACGGTGCCGATCACGCCGCCGATCAACGGCGCCTGCAGCAGCAAAATGGCGAGATTGCGCTTGTCGCCCAGCATCAGATCGACGTAGCGTCGGGTCAGGATGCGGGTCTGGTGCCAGAAGCCGCTGCGTCGCTGCGGCGTGCTCAGGACGAGCGGCGCGGACGTGGCGGCCGGCGGCGCCAGCGCCGCGGCGGACAGGCGTTGCTCGACATAGCGCTGCCGCTGCGGCGAGGCCGCGAACCGTTCGGCCCAATGCTCCGGCGGCCTGGTGTCCAGCACGTCGTAGATGTCCGACAAGCGCTTCAGCTTGAAATAGTCCTGCGCCTCGGCCGGCGGTCCGAAGTAGGCGAGGCGTCCCCGATGCAGCAGCGTCACCAGCTGGCAGGCGCCGATGTTCTCCAGCGTATGCGTCACACAGACGATCGTCTTGCCGCCATCCGCGAGCTCGGCAAAGGTCTGCATCATCTGTCGATCCGTGCCGGCGTCGAGACCGCTGGTGACTTCATCGAGAAACAACACGCCGGGCTTCGCGATCAGCTCCGCGGCGAGGCTCACGCGCTTCAGCTGGCCGCCGCTCAAGGGCGCCGGGGTATCGATCAGCAGCCCGGCCTGTTCCTGCAGGCGCACGCTGGCCAGCACCTCGTCGAGGTAAGCGGCGATTTCATGGGCGGCGGTGTCGGCCGGCAGTCGCAGGCGGGCGGTGTATTCCAGCGCGCGGCGCATCTTGATCCGGCGATGCACGATGTCTTGCTGGGGCACATAGCCGATGCTCGAACGAAAGACGTCGAACGACGAATAGAAATCCATTCCGTTGTACAGCACGCGCCCGCCCGTCGCCGGGCGCCGGCCGTTGAGCGTGTCGAGCAAGGTCGATTTGCCGCTGCCGCTGCCGCCGAAGATCACCACGAACTCGCCGGGCTCGATCACCAGCGAGATGTCGTCGAGCAGTTTGCGCGACTGGCCGCTGGAGCGATCCTTGACCGTCTTGGTGATGCCCAGCGCCTCGATGCGCACGCGCCCTTCCTGGCCGTCGGCGTGCAGGCCATCGCCGGTGAAGCGATACAGGAAGGTCGCGATGCCGACCCGGTCCCCGACATTCAGCGCCACCGGCTCACGGATCCGGCGACCGTTGACGAAGCTGCCGTTGATGCTGCCCAGATCTTCGAGCTGCCATCGCCCGTCCGTCATCGTCAGCCGCGCGTGCTGGCGCGAAACCAGCGGTGAATCGATGGCCAGCGTGCAGTCCCGATGGCGGCCGATCAGCACCTGCGTGCCGCCGCTCATGCTGGCGCGCGGCGGCACCGGCGGCGCCGCGGACGCGGACGGCGCGGCCGCCGGCCGGGGCGCGGGCACGGTCGGGGCGTCGGCGCGCTGCGAGAGCCGGACCTGGTAGACGATGTCGCCCACCGTGACCCAGTCACCGTGCTGAATCGGGGTGGCATCGGTGGCGGGCTTGCCGTTGACGAGCAGACTGGTATGCGTGCCCGGGACGACGAGCAGCTCGCGTTCTTTCGCGATCACTCGCAGGAGGCCTTGCTTGTCGGCCTCGCTCTCGTGCTCGAACAGGCCGTCGCGGCCCAGGACGTAGGTGCTGGAATCCGCGAACGTGCTCTTGATGGTTGGCGCCTCCGCACTGCGGAGCTCCAGCGTCACAGGATCCATAGCCCCCCCACGGCGAATCACTTCCCCAGGCTGCCCCTCGCTCAGCCCGGTTGCTGCGCAGTGCCCGTTCGCCACAGACCCCGAGCGGACGCCGCGCTGCAAGCAAGGAATATAGGCCGAATCCCGGGCGACTGAAAACCGTCGCTGCCGGTCCATGCGCCGCGTTCATTCGCCGAGCGCAAATATCGACGAGCCGCTCTGCACGGAATCGCGCGCGATCTTGCGTAGCCCGAAAGAAGTGCAGCGGAATCCGGGTGCGGCAGATCCGGCATCGCCGGCGCGAGATCCATCTGCCGCTTCCCGGATTTCGCGCCGCTGCGCGGCGCTCCTTCGGGCCGCGAGCTACGAAGGAAAACCGCTTCGCGCGATTGCGGAGGGTCCGTCCATCGTCGACGCGGTTCGTATGCCGCGGCTCAGAGCCCCGCAGCCTTCGCGAACGCCTCCAGCTCGCGCGGGATGTCCGGTCCGGCCGGCTGGTACGCGATTTCCGTCGCACCGCCCGCCGCCAGCGCCTGGATGCGATCGCGCCAGGCGGCGCGATCCGTCGCCATGCCGTGGCTCGCGAGCAGCTCGCCGGTGATATAGGGCTCGTCGCGCGCATTCACGCCGACGAGATGTCCGTCGTGCATCGCGAGATGGCGCGTGCGCTGAGGAACCGCGTCGTAGGCCTTCTTCCAGGCCTCGCCTTCGGGAAGCCGATCGAGCATGCCGTGCTCGAGCATGTAATGCAGCATCACCGATCCGCCGTGCCCCGCGGCCGCGATCGCGCGCGCGGAGCCGGGAGCTTCGCCGGCGTCGAGCACGGTGCCGAGGATCAGCACGACGCTCCAGTCGAAGCCCGTGATCGGCTCGAACGCACCGAACACGCCCTGCCCCAGCTCCTTCGCGACAGCGATGCCCTTCGGTCCGGCGGCCGCGATCACGAAGGGCACGTCGATCGGTCGCGCCGCGCCGTAGCCCGGCCAATGCAGCATGCGCGCGACCCCGCCTTCCCACTCGATCTCTTCACCGCGCAGCAGCGCGCGCAAAGCGCGGAGATAGTCCGCGACATAGCTCCACTTGAGCGGACGGCGGCCCATGCTGACGCAGCCCGTGAAGCCGGATCCGACGCCGATCGTCACGCGCTCCTGGCCCGCGGCGGAGACCAAGGTCGCGATCGCGGCAGCGTTCACCATCGGATGGCGTAGATGCGGCACGATGACGCCGGTGCCGAGCCCGATGCGCTGCGTGCGATCGGCAGCGCGGCAGAGCTGTACCCACACGTCGGGATAGAGCGCGGGAGAGTCGTAGAACCACGCGCGCGAGTAGCCCAGCGACTCGGCGATGCGGGCGTGCTCGTGACTGTCGAGGGACGTGGCGAATGCGCAGGACAGGGTCAGGGCCATCGGGGACCTCCTTGAGGAACGAGGGAGCGGGAAACCGATTCTAGCCCCGCGCGCCGGCCATGGCGCCAGCATCGAAGCGCGGGGATGGACGACGCCAGTTCGCACGGCATCTCGTAGCCCGGGTGGGGCGCGCAGCGCGCAACCCGGGAGCGGGCGTTTCCGTGCGATGGAAGATCCCGGGTTTCGCTACGCTGCACCCGGGCTACGAATCCACGAATCGACGACGTGCGCTTGCGGGCAGATGACAGCCGCGGACGGCGCCGTTAAGGTGCGAGCGCCTTCCGTCAGGACCGACACCATGCCCCTCGATCCGCAGTGCGCCGCCCTTTGCGAGGCGGCGGCCAGGGCCGGCGCGCCTTTCGACGCCGGCGATCCGCTCGCCGTGCGACGTGCCTATGCGGCGACGACCGCGATGTATGCCTACGACCCGGGGCCGCTGAAGGCCGTCACGGATCTCGCCATCGACGGCCCGGGCGGCACGCTGGCCGTGCGCGCGTATCGACCGCATTCGGCACACGCCCTGCTGCCGGCGCTGGTGTTCTTGCACGGCGGTGGCTGGGTCGTCGGCGATCTCGATACGCACGATCACGTCTGCCGCCATCTCGCGTTCGCGGGCGACGTCGTCGTGCTCGCGGTGGAGTACCGGCTCGCGCCCGAGCAGCCGTTTCCAGCGGCCGTCGACGACGGCATCGCGGCCCTGCGCTGGACGCGCACAAACGCCGCGAGCCTCGGCATCGACCCCGCGCGCATCGCCGTCGGCGGAGACTCGGCCGGCGGCAATCTCGCGGCCGTCGTCTGCCTCGCCGCGCGCGAGGCCGGCGAGCCGCTGCCGGCCTTTCAGCTGCTGATCTACCCCGCCGTCGACTTCACCGCCGACAATGCCTCGCTGCGCGACAACGCGACGGGCTATCTGCTGACGCGCGCGGCGCTGGTGCAGTTCTACGACTGGTATCTCGGCGCGACCCCCGATCGCCGCGACTGGCGCGTGTCGCCGCTGTGGGCGAGCTCGCACGCGGGCCTGCCGCCCGCGCTGGTGCAGACGGCTGAATTCGATCCGCTGCGCGACGAGGGCGCGCTGTATGCGGACACGCTGCGCGCGGCGCGCGTGGCCGTCGAGCATCGCCACTACGAGGGTATGGTGCATGGTTTCGCGCGCATGGGCGGGAAGGTCGATCGCGGGCGGCGCGCTCTCGACGATGCGGCGGCGGCGCTGCGCCGGGCGCTGGCGCGATGACGCCGCGCGAACCCACGCGCGTCGCGGCGGTCACATGGGTCATGCTTCGCGTTCGCCTGATCGCCGTTCTCCTCACGCTCGCGCTTGCGGCTGCGGAGACCTCGGCCGCCGGCATTCCCTTGAAGATGCTGGACGGCAAGGACACGACGCTCTCCGAGCAGGTCGAGGCCGGACACTGGACGCTGATGATGATCTGGACGACCTACTGCGGCATATGCCGCAAACAGTATCCGATCGTTTCCGAGTTCCACGATCGGCACGACGGCAAGGATGCGACCGTGATCGGCATCGCGCTCGACGGCTACGACGCACTCGAGACCGTGCGGACCTATGTCGCGAAGAAACCGTTCTCATACCCGACCGTGGTCGGCGAAGCGGATACCGTCGGCGCCGCCTTCGAACAGGCGACCGGCGCAGCCTTCACCGGCACGCCGACCTATCTGCTGTTCGATCCCGCGCGCAGGCTCGTCGCGAGCAAGTCCGGCGAGGTGACGCTCGCCGTGCTCGAGAACTTCATCGCGCGGCCACGCGAATGAGCGCCGGCACCGGGCCGCTCGCGGCGCTGCGCTTCGACAACGCGTTCGTGCGCGAGCTGCCGGCCGACCCGGCGACGAGCAATGCGCGCCGCCAGGTGCTCGGCGCCTGTTATTCGCGCGTGCTGCCGACGCCGGTGCGCGCGCCGTCCCTGCTCGCGTGCTCGCCCGAATGCGCGGCGCTGCTCGACCTCGACGATCGCGCCTGTCGCGATCCGCTCTTCACCGAGGTATTCGCCGGCAACCGGCTGCTGCCCGGCATGGACCCTCACGCGATGTGCTACGGCGGCCATCAGTTCGGCCACTGGGCCGGCCAGCTCGGCGACGGACGCGCGATCAATCTCGGCGACGTCCTCAACCGCGCCGGCGAGCGCTGGACGCTGCAGCTGAAGGGCGCCGGACCGACGCCCTACTCGCGCACGGCCGACGGCCTCGCGGTGCTGCGCTCGTCCGTGCGCGAGTTCCTGTGCAGCGAGGCGATGCATCATCTCGGCGTGCCGACGACGCGTGCGCTGGCGCTGATCGCGACGGGCGAGCAGGTGATGCGCGACATGTTCTACGACGGCCATGCGCGCCTCGAGCCGGGCGCAGTCGTCTGTCGCGTCGCGCCGAGCTTCCTGCGCTTCGGCAACTTCGAGCTCCTCGCCGCGCGCCAGGACCTCGCGCTACTGCGGCGGCTCGTCGACTACAGCGTGAAGACCGATTATCCGCAGCTCGGCGAGCCGTCGAAGGACGCCTATATCGCGTGGCTCACCGAAATCGCGGAACGCACCGCGACGATGATCGCGCACTGGCTGCGCGTCGGCTTCGTGCACGGCGTGATGAACACGGACAACATGTCCGTCCTCGGCCTCACGATCGACTACGGCCCTTACGGCTGGCTCGAAGGCTTCGATCCCGACTGGACCCCGAACACGACCGATGCGCAGGGCCGCCGCTATCGTTACGGCCAGCAGGCGCAGATCGCGCTGTGGAACCTCGTGCAGCTCGCGAACGCGATCTACCCGCTGGTCGAGGACGTGCCGGCGCTGGAAGGCGCGCTCGACGCCTACGGCCGGCGCTACGAGCGTGACTGGACGGCGATGCTCGCCGCGAAGCTGGGCCTGGCTGCGCTGCGCGACGACGCCGATCGGCAGCTCGCGGAGGATTTTCTCGGCGTGCTGCGCCTCGCGGAGACGGACATGACGATCGCCTTCCGCGCACTCGCCGCCGTGCCCTGCGCGACGGACGACGACGCGACGCGCCTCGCGCCGCTCGTCGCGGCGAGCTATGCGGCGGACGGCCCGGACGAGCGCCAGCGCACGGCCTGGCTCGCGTGGTGCGCGCGCTGGCAGTCGCGCCTGCGCGAGGACGGCACGCCGGACGCGGCGCGCGCCGCACGCATGAACCGCGTCAATCCGCGATACGTGCTGCGCAACTGGCTCGCGCAGGAGGCGATCGATCTGGCCGAACAGGGCGACGCCTCACGGATCCTCGAGCAGCTGGACGTCCTCCGTCATCCCTACGACGAACAGCCGGGCCGCGAGCATTTCGCCGCCAGACGCCCGGAGTGGGCGCGCCAGCGCGCGGGGTGCTCGATGTTGTCGTGCAGTTCGTGAGGTTTCGTGCCGGGTTCCGGCGTTGTCGCCTGCTGAAGGATTTTGAATTTAGCCACGGAGAACACGGAGAACACAGAGGAAGAAAGGGGGGTGTTCGGAGCTTCCGCAGCGCCGGCGCCAGTAGCCGTGAGCGAGTCACGGAGGCGCAGACCTAATCCATCTCTTCCTCTGTGTTCTCCGTGGCTAGGCGGGCTGCAGGCGCGCCACGGCTGACATGCTCGATCCCGGATTCGCTGCGCTCATCCGGGCTACAAGACTACACCCCAGGAATGAAAATCGTAGGTTGGGCTGACGAAGGAAGCCCAACATCGGGCGCCGAATGTTGGGCTTCCTTCGTCAGCCCAACCTACGCGAGATTCGGCGCTTCCATCGCAGCAGCGTCACGGTACCGCCGAATCAATCCCGTCTTTTCTCCGTGCTCGGCGTAAGCCCGCCTCGCCCACGCCTCAGTGCCCGAGACCCGCGGCGAACAGGCGTCGCGGGTTGTCGACGAGGATGGTCTCGATGTCGCGCTCGGACATGCCGCGCTCGCGCAGCGCCGGGACGATCTTCTTGAAGATGTGCGTCGAGCGCCAGTCGGGCAGCATCTCGAGCATCGCTTCGAAAGTGTTCGCGTACGGCACCGGCCGTCCGAGCCAGCACATGATGGAATCGTGCGACATGAGGATGCGCTCGAGGTGGCCGGCGGCGGCGAGCTTCATCACGTTCGCGATGCGCACCTCGTCCGGCTGGAACAGCGAGATGCCGAAGCGATCGAAGCCGACGTAGGCGCCGCGATCGGCGAGCGACTTGTGGTACGCGTGATCGTCGACGCCGTCCGAGTGGCCGACGAGCAGCTGGCCGGCCGGCACGCCCTCACCGGTGACGATGTCGATCTGATCGTGGCCGCAGCAGCCGTTCTGGGTATGCGAGATCAGCGGTACGCCCGTGATCTTCGCGGCGCGCGCCGCGGCGGTGACGAGCTTGCGCTCGTAGTCGGAAACGGTCGGCGCGCCGGTCGCGATCTTGATCGCGCCGGCCTTGATGCCGGTATCGCCGATGCCTTGCTCGATCTCCTTCACGTAGATGTCGGAGATTTCTTCGAGCGGCAGGTGACGGAAGGTATAGGTGTTGCCCTCGGCTTCGAAGTAAGCGCCGGTGGTGCAGACGATGCGCATGCCGCTCTTCTGCGACAGCTCGGCGAGAAACTCGGCGTCGCGCCCGAGATCCATCGGACAGGGATCGACGAAGGTGCCGACGCCGTGCGACTGCAGCTCGTGCATCTGATCGACGGCCCGCGCCATCGCCTCGGCGCGCATGAACTTCGGCGCCTTCGCATCGAGCTCCCAGCCCGGGAATCCGACCATCACGTGTTCGTGCACGAGCGTGCGGCCGAGTTCTGCTGGTGTCGCGGTCCCGGTCGTCGTCTGGATCTTGGTCAAGGCCATGCGAGCTCCCCTGTGCTGAATGTCGCCGCATTGTAGAGAGCCGGGCGCAAACTTGCGCCAGCGCCGCGCGCGGCCCCGGGGACGTCGACTTGTATGCAATCCCCCGCCGCCCGGCCATGTCGCATCACAGCAAACGCGATGCCGCATCGGGGCTCGCGACGGGCCTCGACCGGGCCCCGCCGCCTTCCATACTCCAAGGTATGCCAGTACACTTTCGGTGCGTCCGAAAGCTGTTCGGCGTAAACGACTTACGAGTCCCCTAGACCTGCCGAGGTTAGAGGCTTTGCGCGCCACAGACATCCACAATCCCGACTACTTCCACCAGGTAGTCGACTGCCAGTGGGCCTGCCCGGCCCACACTCCCGTCCCTGAATACATTCGACTGATTGCCATGGGCCGTTACGCCGATGCGTACATGGTCAACTGGAAGTCGAACGTCTTCCCCGGCATCCTCGGCCGCACCTGCGATCGGCCCTGCGAACCGGCCTGCCGTCGCAGCAGGGTCGAGGAGAAGAACGCGGAGAAACCCGAGCCCGTCGCGATCTGCCGCCTGAAGCGCGTCGCCGCCGACAACAAGGGCGACGTCGCCGGCCGCATGCCGAAACCCGCTGCGCAGCGCAACGGCAGGCGCGTCGCCTGCGTCGGCGCCGGCCCGGCCGCGCTGACCGTCGCGCGCGATCTCGCGCCGCTCGGCTATGCGGTCACCGTGTTCGACGGCGATCCGAAGCCCGGCGGCTTCATGCGCACGCAGGTGCCGCGCTTCCGCCTGCCGGAATCGGTGATCGACGAGGAGACGGGCTACATCCTCGACCTCGGCGTCGAGTTCCGCGGCAGCACGCGCATCGACTCGCTGCGGCAGCTGCTCGCCGAAGGCTACGACGCGGTGTTCGTCGGCTGCGGCGCGCCGCGCGGTCGCGATCTCGACGTCCCCGGCCGCCGCGAGGCGGCGGCGAACATCCACATCGGCATCGACTGGCTGTCGTCGGTGTCCTTCGGTCACATCGAGAAAATCGGCAAGCGCGTCATCGTCCTCGGCGGCGGCAACACCGCGATGGACTGCTGCCGCTCGTCGAAGCGCCTCGGCGGCGAGGACGTCAAGGTCATCGTCCGCTCGGGCTTCGAGGAGATGAAGGCCTCGCCGTGGGAGAAGGAGGACGCGATGCACGAAGGCATCCCGATCCTCAACTACCTCGTGCCGAAGAGCTTCGTGCACGAGAACGGCCGCCTCGCCGGCATGACCTTCGAGAAGGTCAAGGCCGAGTACGACGCGAAGGGCCGCCGCAACCTGGTGCCGACCGGCGATCCCGACGAGTTCCATGCCTGCGACGACGTGCTGATCGCCGTCGGCCAGGAGAACGCCTTCCCGTGGATCGAGCGCGATCTCGGCCTCGAGTTCGACAAGTGGGGCCTGCCGGTCCTGAACGAGAAGTCGCTGCAGTCGACGATCCCGAACGTGTTCTTCGGCGGCGACGCCGCATTCGGCCCGAAGAACATCATCTGGGCCGTCGCCCACGGCCACGACGCGGCGATTTCGATCCACAAGTATCTCAGCGGCGAGGATGTCGCCGAGCGCCCCGCGCCGCAGGTCAACCTGGTGTCGCAGAAGATGGGCATCCACGAGTGGAGCTACGACAACGACGTGTCGAACGACAAGCGCTACGTCGTGCCCTGGGCCAAGGCCGAGACCGCGCTGAAGAGCATCAAGATCGAGGTCGAGCTCGGCTTCGATCCGACGACCGCGTACAAGGAAGCCGAGCGCTGCCTGAACTGCGACGTGCAGACCGTCTTCAATGCGAAGACCTGCATCGAGTGCGACGCCTGCGTCGACATCTGTCCGATGGACTGCATCACGTTCACGGCCGACGGCGACGAGGAGGAAGTGCGGCAGCGGCTGAAGGCGCCCGCGCTCAACACCGCCCAGGCGCTCTACGTGTCCGACGGGCTGAAGACGGGCCGGATCATGGCCAAGGACGAGGACGTGTGCCTGCACTGCGGCCTCTGCGCCGAGCGCTGCCCGACGGGCGCGTGGGACATGCAGAAGTTCCTGCTGCAGATGACGCATGCGGGCCCGACCTGCGAGGCCCGCCAACCGACGAGGAATGCCGCGTGACGCAGCCCGCCCGAATCACAGCGACCAACGATTTCGTCATCAAGTTCGCGAACATCAACGGTTCGGGATCGGCCTCCGCGAACGAGCTGTTCGCCAAGGCGATCCTGCGCATGGGCGTGCCGGTCAGTCCGCGCAACATCTTCCCCTCGAACATCCAGGGCCTGCCGACCTGGTACGAGGTGCGCGTCAACGAAAAGGGCTGGCTGGGGCGGCGCGGCGGCGTCGACATGATGGTCGCGATGAACCCGCAGACCTGGGATGCCGACGTCAAGGAAATCGAACCCGGCGGCTACCTGTTCTACGACAACTCCAAGCCGCTGCCCGCGTCGAAGTTCCGCGACGACATCAACGTCATCGGCATGCCCTTGACCGAGCTCTGCAACCGCACCTACAGCGAGCCGCGGCAGCGCCAGCTGTTCAAGAACATCATCTACATCGGCGCGCTGTCGGTGCTGCTCGAGATGGACGCAGAAGCGATCGCACAGCTGATCGCCGAGCAGTACAAGGGCAAGGAAAAGCTGCTGCAGCCGAACCTCAATGCGCTGGATCTCGGCCGCGACTATGCGGCGGAGCATCTCGCACATCCGATCGGGCTGCGCGTGCAGCGCGCCGAGCAGGTCGGCGACCGCATCTTCATCGACGGCAACAGCGCTGCGGCGCTGGGCGCGGTCTACGGCGGCGCCTCGGTCTGCGCCTGGTATCCGATCACGCCGTCCTCGTCGGTGGCCGAGGCCTTCCAGCGCTACTGCGCGAAGTACCGCGTCGACGAGGCGAGCGGCCAGCACAAGTTCGCGATCGTGCAGGCCGAGGACGAGCTCGCCTCGATCGGCATGGTGATCGGCGCCGGCTGGAACGGCGCGCGCGCCTTCACCGCGACCTCGGGGCCGGGCGTGTCGCTGATGACCGAGTTCATCGGCCTCGCCTACTTCGCCGAGATCCCGATGACGATCATCAACGTGCAGCGCGGCGGCCCGTCCACCGGCATGCCGACGCGCACGCAGCAGGCCGACGTCCTCGCCTGCGCCTACGCCTCGCACGGCGACACCAAGCACGTGCTGCTGTTCCCCGAGGATCCGAACGAGTGCTTCGAGCACGCTGCGGCGGCGCTCGATCTCGCGGACCGGCTGCAGACGCCGGTGTTCGTGATGACCGATCTCGACATCGGCATGAACCAGCGCCTGACCGCACCCTTCACCTGGGACGACAACCGCCGCTACGACCGCGGCAAGGTGATGACCGCGGAGATGCTCGACGCGGGCCGCGAGTTCGGCCGCTATCTCGACGTCGACGGTGACGGCATTCCGTTCCGCACCTATCCCGGCACGCATCCGAGCAAGGGCAGCTATTTCACGCGCGGCACGACCAAGAATGCCTACGCCGCGTACTCCGAGCTGGGTCCCGACTACATCTACAACGTGCAGCGTCTGCTGCGGAAGTTCGAGACCGCGAAGGATCTCGTGCCGCAGCCGCTGCCGACCGCAGCCTCGAAGCCGACGCGCTTCGGCGTGATCTACTACGGCTCGACGAGCCCGGCGATGCAGGAGGCCTTCGCGAGCTGCGAGGCGAGCGGCAACCACGTCGATGCGCTGCGCATCCGCGCCTTCCCGTTCAGCGAGGCGGTCAACGACTTCATCCTGAACCACGAGCACGTGTTCGTCGTCGAGCAGAA
>JBFWSI010000046.1:0-11825 GCA_050248455.1 Gammaproteobacteria bacterium
CCACGGTATCGTTGGCGATGGTCTTCAGGCGTCGCGCGCCGGGGATCTCGCCGACGTTCAGCAGCACGCGCAGGTGGTCGACGCCCTTCAGCATCGACAGGAACTGATCGGCGGCGACCTGCGCGTTCGGCACGCGCAGCTCGCCCGCGGCGTCGAAGCGCTTCAGCAGGCGCGCCAGCGAATCTATCGTCGGTGCCGGCCCCGTATCCCAGAAGGTCACGTTCATCGAGGCGTCCTGGCGCGCCGCCGTCATCAGCACCCGATGCAGCGACAGCACGTCCGGGTGATACATCAGCGACAGGAAGCCGCCGGCAATGCGCGCTAGCGCCTCGTGCGGGCCGAGCACCGCGAGCTCGGCGAAGTCGCGCGCCTCGAAGTGCTCGTTGCACTTCTCGACGATCAGCGCCTTGAACAGCCCCTCCTTGCCTTCGAAGTGACTGTAGACGGTCAGCTTCGATACGCCGGCGCGCGCGGCGATCGCCTCCACCGTCGTGCGCTCGAAACCCTGCTCGAGAAACAGGCCCGCCGCCGCGGCGAGAATCGCGCCCCGTTTCTCGAGGTCCTTGGGCCGGCCCGCGGCCGGTTTCACCGCTGTCTTCATCGCGCCTCAAAAATGTACTTGACAGTACAGTATCTCGAATTTAGTGTACTGTACCGTTCAGTATAGAGGAACTGCCGCCGGCAGCCGGCCCGCGGCGGACGGAGACGCCCCATGCACTTCATCGCCCTGCGCATGCTGACCGGCGACCGGGCCAAGTACCTCGGCCTCGTTTTCACCATCGCCTTCGCGTCCTTCCTGCTGACGAACCAGATTTCGATCTTCGTCGGCATCATCCAGCGTACCGCAAGTCAGATCGTCGACGTAGTCGATGCAGAGATCTGGGTCATGGATCCGGCGACCGAGTACGTCGACGAGATCAAGCCGCTGAAGGAAACCGATCTGCTGCGCGTGCGCGGCGTCGACGGCGTGGCCTGGGCCGTGCGGCTGTTCAAGGGCCTGCCGCGCATCACCGCGCCGGACGGCCGCTTTCGCCAGGCGATCCTGCTCGGCCTCGACGATGCGACGCTGGTCGGCGCCCCGCACGGCAAGCTGCGCGTCGGTCGCCTCGACAGCCTGCGCGAGCCCGACGCCATCGTGATCGACTACGCGGGCTATCGCTACTTCTGGCCCGACGGCGAGCTGCAGCTCGGCCGCAGCATGGAGATGAACGACCGGCGCGTGCGCATCACCGGCATCGTCGACGCCTCGGCGCCGTTCGCGACCTTTCCCGTGGTCTTCTCGCGCTATTCGCAGGCCGTGCAGTTCGTCGGCCGCGAGCGCAACCAGCTGTCCTTCGTGCTGGTGAAAGCCGCCCCGGGTGTCGCGCCGGATGCGCTGGCGACGCGCATCGCACGCGAGACCGGGCTCGTCGCCCTGACCGGCGAGGCCTGGGCCTGGCGCACGATGAAGTATTACCTGAAGAACACCGGCATCCCGGTCAATTTCGGCATCACGATCGGCATCGCGCTGGTCGTCGGCATCGTCGTGATGGGCCAGACCTTCTATCTCTTCACGCTCGAGAACCTGCGGCAGTTCGGCGCGCTGAAGGCGATCGGCGTCGCCGATCGCACGCTGGTCGGCATGATCCTGCTGCAGGCACTGACCGTCGGCGCCATCGGCTACTCGATCGGCATGGGCATCTGCGCCGCGTTCTTCGAGATCACGAAGCACAACATTCCGACCCGCGGTCTCGTCGTGCTGCCGGAAGCCTTCGTCGGCGTCGCCGCCATCGTCGCGCTGATCGTCGTCGTCGCGAGCCTGCTGAGCATCCGCCGCGTGCTGGTGCTGGAGCCGGCCGTGGTGTTCAGGGCTTGAGCCGTGAGCCTCGCCGTCCGCGCCCGCGCGCTCACCAAGACCTTCGCGAACGGCAGCGTCGTCCACGCGCTGCGCGGAGTCGATCTCGACATCCGCTACGATGAGATGACGCTGCTCGTCGGGCCCTCGGGCTGCGGCAAGACCACCCTGCTCTGCGTGATCGCCGGCCTGCTCGACAGCACCGCCGGCGAGGTCGAGATTCTGGGCCGGCGCCTCGCCGAGCTGTCGCCGCGCGAGCGCGTGCTGTTCCGCCGCGAGCACGTCGGCTTCGTGTTCCAGCAGTTCAATCTGCTGCCGGCCCTGAACGCCGCCGAGAACGTTGCCGTGCCGCTGATCGCCGCCGGCGTGAAGCGCACGCAGGCCGTCGGCAAGGCCGTCGAGCTGCTCGCGCGCCTCGGCATGGCCGAGCGCGCGACGGCGCTGCCGAAACAGCTCTCCGGCGGCCAGCAGCAGCGCGTGGCGCTCGCCCGCGCCGTGATCCACGAACCGCGCCTGGTGATCTGCGACGAACCGACCTCGGCGCTCGACGCCGTCACGGGCCAGCAGGTGATGCAGCTGCTGACGGACGTATCGCTGCGCGCCGATCGCGCGGTCGTGGTCGTCACGCACGACAGCCGCATCTTCGATTTCGGCGACACCATCGCCCACATGGACGACGGGCGCGTCGCGCGCGTGGTGCCGCACGGCGCACCGGCGCGGCGTGGACCGGCGCCCCGCTCTCCTGCCCTCGAGGTATCCCGATGAACATACGCCCTCCTTTGCTGCCGCTCGCCGCTGCCCTTGCGCTCGCGAGCGCGTCCTGGTTCGTGTGGTCGTCGCAGCCCAAGCCCATCGCCGCGGAGCCGATCGGCTCGCCGCCCGCGACGACCTATGCGCGAACGGTGGCAGCGGTAGGGCTGGTCGAGCCCGCGAGCGAGAACATCGCGATCTCGACGCCGCTGCCCGGTCTCGTCACCGCGGTGCACGTCGCCGCCGGCCAGCGCGTCGCGGCCGGTGCGCCGCTCTTCACGCTCGACGATCGCGCGGCGCGCGCGACGCTCGCGGTGCGCGCACAGCAGGTCGCGGCGGCACGTGCCGCGCTCGAGCGGCTCGAAGCTTCGCCGCGTCCGGAAGATCTGCCGCCGCTGCGCGCGCAGGTGCGCGTCGCCGAGCAGGCCCTCGCCGATGCGCGCGTGCAGCAGCGGCTCATCGAGGACGTCGACGATCCGCGGGCCATCAGCCGCGAAGATCTGCTGCGCCGGCGGATCGCGACCGAGGCCGCGGCGGCCCGGCTCGACGCCGCGCGCGCCGAGCTCGCGCGCGTCGAGGCCGGCGCGTGGCGGGCAGATCTGGACGTGGCCCGCGCCGCGCTCGCGCTCGCCGAGCGCGAGCGGGCCGGCGCCGAAGTCGATCTCGAGCGTCTCACGGTGCGCGCGCCGCGCGCCGGCACCGTGCTCAAGATCGATGCACGCCCGGGCGAGTACGCGCAGACCGGCGCGCTCGCCGCGCCGCTGATCGTGTTCGGCGACACCGACGCCCTGCACGTGCGTGCCGACGTCGACGAACAGCAGGCGCTGCTCGTGGTGCCGGGTGCGGACGCGATCGCGACGCCGCGCGGTGCCGCAACGACGCGCGTAGCGCTCGAGTTCGTGCGCATCGAACCGCTGGTGGTGCCGAAGAAGCAGTTGACGGGCGACGTCGTCGAGCGCGTCGACACGCGGGTGCTGCAGGTGATCTATCGCGTGAAGCCCGGCGCGGCGCCGCTGTTCGTCGGCCAGCAGGTCGACGTCTTCATCGATCGCGAGGCGACGCCGGTGGCGCTGGGCCAGCGATGAGCCGGGCCCTGCTGGCGGCGGCGAGCCTGCTGCTCGGCGCCTGCACGCTGACCCCGCCCCTGCCGGCGCCCGACGTCGACACGCCGACGCGCTGGGTCGGCGCGCAGGCGACCGGCGACGACACCGCGTCGATCGCGGCCTGGTGGCAGGGCTTCGACGATCCCCGATTGAGCGCGCTGATCGAAGCGGCGCTGGCGCACAACCACGATCTCGCGATCGCGACGGCGCGGCTGCGCGAGGCGCGGGCTGCCGCCGGCATCGCCGGCGCGCGACTCGCGCCGAGCGTCGACGCCAGCGGCAGCGGCGGCCTGCGCCGCGACGATCTCCAGGCCGAGCGTCTGCGCTTTGCGCACGGTGAACAGTCCTTCCACCAGATCGGCGTCGATGCGAGCTGGGAGATCGACGTCTTCGGCGCCGCGCGCGCGGCCTCGCGCGCCGCCGCCGCCGATGCGCGCGCCGCGGCCTACGGCCTCGCCGACCTGCGGATCTCGCTCGCCGCCGAAGTCGCGCGCGAGTACTTTGCGCTGCGCGGCGCGCAGGCCCGACTCGAGGTCGCCGGGCGCAACGTCGCGCTGCAGGAAGAGGCGCTCGCGCTGCTCGAAAGCCGCGTGCGCGCAGGGCTGTCACCGGCGCTGGACGTCAGCAAGGCGCGCGCGGAGCTCGCCGTCCTGCGTGGCAGCCGGCCGCCGCTGGCGGCGGCGATCGCCGGCAGTGCATACCGCATCGCCGTGCTGACCGGCGCCGCGCCCGGCACGCTCGACGCGGCACTCGCCGCGCCGCGCGCGCTGCCCGATGCGCACCGCGGCGTGCCGCTCGCGCTGCCGTCGACGCTGCTGCGCCGGCGGCCGGACGTCAAGCGCGCCGAGGCCGAGGTGCTGGCAGCCAACGAACGCGTCGGGATCGCGCGCGCCGATCTGCTGCCCAAGTTCTACCTGAGCGGCCTGCTCGCGCGCGCCGAGGAGGACAACGGCGCGGTCAGCTTCGGCCCGGGCCTGCTGTATTCGATAGGCCCGAGCGTGCGCCTGCCGCTGTTCAACGGCGGTCGTCTGCGCGCACGGGTCGAGGTCGAGGACGCACGGCTCGCGCAGGCGCTGGCGCGTTACGAACAGGCGATGCTGCAGGCCCTGCAGGACGTCGAGACCGCACTGCGCGAGGTCGATTCCGAGCAGCGACGCAGCGCGGAGATCGCCGCGGCCGTCGCCGACGCGGCAGCGGCCCGCGCGCTGGCGACGACGCGCTATACCCGCGGGCTGTCGGACTATTTCGCGGTGATCGATGCGCAGCGTGCGCTGCAGGCCAGCGAAGACGCGCTCGCGAGCAGCCGCACGGCGGCCGTGCAGCATCTCGTCGCGCTGTACAAGGCGCTGGGCGGCGGCTGGCGCGACGAAACGGCGCGGGACGCCGAGAAAAGCGGACCGCCCGACGCGGCGCGTGCACGCGCCACTGCCGGCAGTCCGGCGCGTCCCGCAGCGTGAGCCTGTAGACGAGACCCGCGAGCGAGCGCGCCGAGCGGGGAAACGACGCGCACGCACACGCGCCGTCGTCCGTCGCGCGAGCACGCGGATTGCGGGCTACACTCGACGCACCTTCAACAGGAGAAGCCGCCGATGAATACGTCCCGTCACCTCGTTCTCGTCGCCCTGCTCGGCCTCGCCGCCGCAGCGCAGGCCGCCGAGCCGCACAGCATGACCGGTTGTCTCGCCGCCGGCGCCGCCGAGGGTTCCTTCATGCTGAACGACGTCGAAGGCGGCGCGGGCCCCGTCGCCATTCCGAAGAGCAGCGTCGACCTCGGCCCGCACGTCGGTCACAAGGTCGAGATCACGGGCACCACCATCGACGGCACCGAGCCCGAGACGCACACGATGGAAGTCACCGCGATGAAGCATCTCGCGGCGAGCTGTCCGTGAGGACCGCGCGTCAGAGCGCGTCTTCGTCGTAGGGCAGCGCGGGCAGCGCGCGCAGGTGGGCGAGATAGCGCGCCTCGTCGTAGCTGCCCTTGCGCTCGAGTATCTCGAACAACTCCACCGACATCGCGCAGGCGATGTAGCGCAGCGCGGTGTCGCGGATCTCGCCGGCGTCCATCAGGCGCTCCAGCGTGTCGCGCACCGCGGGCGGGGTGCCATCGCGAAGCTGGTTCTCGACGATCGCGATCAGCGCAGTCTCGCCGTCCGCATCGTCCGGCGCATTCCTTGCGATCAGCGATACGGGTTTCCTGCGGCTCATGTGACGGTGCTCAGCGGCAGCGCGCCGCCGCGTCGACCCACTCGCGGCCGATGCCCTCGATGACGCGCACCGTCTCGTCCACGTCGGCGAAGGCCTGATCGAAGACCGGGGTCAGGTACAGCTCGTCGACGCCGGCATCGCGATAGGCGGCGATCGATGCGGGCCCGGCCTCGCGCACCGGCGCCATGAAGATCTCGAAGCCTTCGCGCGAGCGGCCGTGCGCCTGCAGCAGCGCGTCGAGGCGCTCGACGTGTCGGCGCGTCTCGTCCGGCGTCAGATTGAAGCCGCACCAGCCGTTGCCCCAGGCCGCGGCGCGACGCAGCGCGGCCTCGCTGTGGCCGCCGACGACGATCGGCAGCCGGCCGTCGCGCACGGGATGCGGATACGCGCGGGCGTCGCGGAAGGACACGAACTCGCCGTCGAAGCTCGCGTGCGAGCACTCCCACAGCTCGCGCATCGCCGCCACGGATTCCCGCGTCCGCGCACCGCGCCGTGCCCACGGGATGCCCATCGCGCGGAACTCTTCCTCCAGCCAGCCGACGCCGACGCCGAACACGAAGCGCCCGCTGCTGACGACGTCGAGCGAGGCGGCGAGCTTCGCGAGCAGCAGCGGGTTGTATTCCGGCACGAGGCAGACGCCGGTCGCGAGCCGGATCCGCGAGGTCAGCGCGGCGGCATAGGCCAGCGCGACGAAGGGGTTGAGGATCGCGATGTCGCCCGGCACCGGCGGCTCGGCGCTCGTGCGCGCATAGGGATACTTCGACTCGATGTCGTCGAAGAACACGATGTGCTCGCCGGTCCACAGCGTGTCGAGACCGACGCGCTCGGCCGTGCGCGCCGCGGCCGCGAGCAGCTCGGGCCGCGACAGGTTCGCGAGCCCGATGGCGAAGAAACCGATCTTCACGTCATCCTCCCTGAGTCGGCGGTAGCCGCAGCGCCGTTGAATCTTGGCCATTCTTCGTAGCCCGGGTGCAGCGTAGCGAAACCCGGGATCTTCGACGACACGCCCGATCCCGGGTTACGAAGATGGATTGAATCCCGCCACGGAGAACACGCGTCGCGGCGGCGTCCATCATTTTCCCTTCTTCCTCCGTGCCCTCCGTGGCTAGATTCATTCGGCGCATGACTTGGCACGGGCACGGGGGCTAACCAATGTCGAAACCCCGGAAGCCCTGCTCCGCCGCGGCGAGGCACTCCTGGCGGTACATGCCGGCGCCGCCGAAATAGAACAGCACTGCGTGCGGCTTGCCGGGGATGTTGTCGCCCATGAACCAGTTGCGCTCGGCCTGGTGCATCAGCGTCGCGTTGACGAGATCGTTCATGTGCCGGCCCCAGTCGGCGACGGCTTCCGCCTGCGGCTCCATCGTCAGCCGGTGATGGTCGCGCAGGTGAGCGATCGCGCGGCCGATCCAGTCGACGCAGCCGTCGATCACGACCGGGATGTTCGCGAACGGGCTCTGCGGGCCGCCGACCATGAAGAAGTTCGGGAAGCCGTCGACGGTCATGCCGAGATAGGTCTGCGGGCCGCCCGCCCATTTCTCGGCGATGCCGACGCCGCCACGGCCGCGCAGATCGATGGCCTTCAGGGTGCCGGTCACGGCGTCGAAGCCGGTCGCGAAGATGATGACGTCGGTCTCGTATTCCTGCGTTTCGGTGCGGATGCCCTTGTCCGTGATCGCGACGATCGGATCGTGCCGCACGTCGACCAGCGACACGTTGTCGCGATTGTAGGTCTCGTAATAGAAGTGCCCGAGCGGCGGGCGCCGCGCGGCGACGGGGTGGCAGGTCGGGCACAGCAGCTCGGCCGTTTTCGGATCCTTCACGATCGCGCGGATCTTGTTGCGAATGAACTCGGCGACGAGCCGGTTGGTGTCGGCGTCGACGAGGATGTCGTCGAAGGTGTCGAACAGGAAGCGGAAGCCGCCGATCTCCCAATGGCGCTCGAGGATGCGCTGCTGTTCCTCGGGCGACACGTCGGCGCCCCTGCGGCCGGCCGGCTCGAGCGCGAAGCCGAACACGTGACGGCGCGCCTGCTCCCAGATCCGGTCATAGTTCGCGCGAATGGCGGCGAGCTCGAACTCGGTCATCGGCGCATTGCGCGCCGGCATCACGTAGTTCGGCGTGCGCTGGAACACCGTGAGCTGCTGCGCGGTCTGCGCGACCAGCGGGATCACCTGCACGGCGGTCGCGCCGGTGCCGATCACGCACACGCGCTTGCCGGCGAAATCGACCTTCTCCTTCGGCCAGCGCCCGGTCAGGTACCACTCGCCGCGGAAGTCGTCGATGCCGGGGAAGTTCGGCTTGTAGGGCGTCGACAGCGGCCCGGTCGCGGCGACGAGCCAGGCGCAGCGCAGGCTGTCGCCGCGGTCGGTCGTCACGCGCCAGCACTGCGCGGCCTCGTCGAAGTGCGCAGCCGTCACGCGCGTGCCGAAGCGGATGTCGCGACGCATGTCGAAGCGCTCCGCGACGTGCTGCAGGTAGGCGAGCGCCTCGGCCTGCGACGGATACTTCTCCGTCCAGTTCCACTCGTCCTGCAGCTCCTTCGAGAACGAATAGGCATACACCCAGCACTCGCTGTCGGTGCGAGCACCGGGGTAGCGGTTGTAGTACCAGGTGCCGCCGACGTCGCTGCCGGCTTCGAACACCGTGCTGCGCAGGCCGAGCTGACGCAGCTCGTGCAGCATGCGCAGGCCGCCGAAGCCGGCCCCGATGACGACGGCGTCGACGTCGATATCCTCCCGGCTCAGCGGCGGCGGCGACGCCTCGCGCGCCAGCGACGCATTCGAAGTGGGCACCGCATTCATGGGGATTCCTCCGGCCGGCCATCGTTCGCTTGCGTACGAGTGTCGGGGGCGAGGCGCGCGCGGTCAAGACGCCGCCGCGCCCTGCGCGGCGGCGTCGCAGGCCGATAGCGTCAGACGCGCAGGCGCTCCATCAGGTAGCAGAGGCAGTCCTGGCGGATCACGCGCTCGTCGCGTGTCAGCATCGACGGCGTCGCGGTACGCCGCAGCCTGAGCTCGTCGCCGGCGATCTCGAACCAGTCGTCGAACACCTCGCGTCCCGCGTCGTCGAACACGGCGAACGGCGGGCCGTCACCGCGCACCCAGCCCCAGCGCAGGCCGCGCTCGAGATCGCTGAAGTTCCAGCGCTCGCAGTCCGCCGGCAGATCCAGCGCGCGATCGGGCGTGTCGAAGCCGAAGTCGACGCTTGGCGGGATCTTCACGGTCGCGACCGTGTGGTAGATCGACAGATCTTCGGGTCGCGGCGGATGCGCCGGCCAGTGATCCATCTGCAGCGCCGCCTCGATCAGCGCGGCGGCATGCGCGTCACCGGCGGTGACGCCGGCCTTGCCGCATTCGACGGTGATCGCCGGGCACAGCGGCGTGAGGGCCAGCGACTGCACGCCCACCGGCCGCGTGAAGTGGACGACGATGCGCGAGAACAGCGTCGCGAGCTGCAGGGTCGAGGCATCCAGGCGATTGACGCAGGCGTAGTGCGGATTGAGCCCCGTGTTGTTGTGCACGTCGATGCTCGCCCACGGCTTGCGCGCGGCGACGCGGGCGACGACCTCGGCCATCAGCGCGGCCTCCGGCCGCTCGACGAGCGGCGTGCCGGGCCACACGCGGTTGTAGTCGGGCTGATCGTCGAGATGGCGCAGGCCCTCGCGCGCCGCGGCGACGTTGCCGACGAAGAGCATCAGCGCACGCGGCAGCGCGCGACCGGCGTGGCGCGCGAGCACCTGCTGGACCGCGCGCAGGCCCGTGTCCTCGTTGCCGTGCAGGAGGATGGTCACGAACAGCGGCTGGTCGCGCCGGCCCGCCAGCTCGATCAGGGTCGGGCGCGGCAGCAGGCGATGAAGCTCGCGCGCCGTCGTCGACAGGAAGCCTTCGGGCAGATCGGTGCGGACATCGGGCGCGTTCGGCGCAGCGTGCATCATCGTCATAGTTCCCATTCGTGGACGGGGTTGCCCTGGCGCTGGTGCTCGACGTAGCGCGCCGTCAGCGCCCGCAGGCGATCGGGATCGTCGCGATGCGCGGCGAGCCAGGCGCGCTGCCACCACGCGCCGTTGCGACCGCTGCGCGCGCGCTGAGTGACGATCTGGAGCAAGGGTTCGCTGTCCTCCCGCGCGATGCCGAGCGCCGCGAGGCCGCGACGAGCGAGCGGCACGAGCACCTCGGCGATCAAGTCGGCCGCCGGCACGCGCGCAGTGTCGCGCCAGTCGAACACGGCCTCGAGGCCGAGCTCGGCGCCGGCGTAGAAATTGCGCCGCGCGGCGGCGAAAGGCATCACGTGCTCGGGCGCGCATTCGGCTTCGGCGAGCTCGCGGATCGCACCGTAGAACAGCGCGGCGTTCGCGAACATGTCGACGAAACTCGGCCCCGCCGCCATCACGCGATGCTCGAGGCGCAGGCTCGCCTCGCCCTCGGTACCGACGAGCAGCCGGTTCCAGCGCCAGATCGTGCCGTTGTGGAGCTTGAGATGCGCGTACTGCGTCGGCGGCGCATCGACGACGAGCGGCAGCAGCGGCGCATGGCGCGCGAGATTCTCGGCGAACAGCGCGTGCGGCGAGCCGACCAGCCAGTCGTGGCCGAAGCCGACGCGGCTGTCCTGCGCCGTGCCCAGCGCGACCGCCTGCTCGAACAGCCTGATGCGCGTCTCGGCCCACAGATCGCGCCCGAACAGCAGCGGCGAGTTCGCGGCCAGCGCGACCATCGGCCCGGCCAGCAGCTGGGCCGCATTGTAGTAGCGCAGGATGCGCGAGGCCGGCACCTGCAGGTGCAGCTGGAACGAGGTCGTGCCGGCTTCGAGCATGACGTCGCCGTGATCGAGCCGCAGCTGCTCGCGACCGCGGAGGTCGATGCGGATCGGCGCGCCGCCGCGGGCCTTCATCACCTGCGCGTTGAGCGCGTGGAAGCGGTTCATCGCCGACACGTTGGCGAGCGAGAGATCGCGCTCGCGCAGGGTCGGCAGGATCCCGATCAGCATCGCGAGCTCGCCGCCGGCATGCGCGACCGCCTGGCAGTGCGCCCACACGCGCTCGACTTCCGCGCGCAGGGCGCGCAGTGCGTCGCCGCTCAGGCTGCGCGGCGTGCAGTTCAGCTCGATGTTGAAGCGCGAGAGCTCGGGCACCACGAGCGGATTGCCGAGGCGCGCGAGAAAGGCCTCGTTGTCGGCGACGGGCAGGTAGTGGCGATCGAGCAGCCACGCCTCGATCTCGCAGCCGGCGACCGGCGCGGGATCCTCGCTGAAGCGGCCGGCAGCGAGCTCCTCGCGCAGCAGCGCAGTCTCGGCCGCGAGACGCTCGGCGTAGCGCGCGAAGTCCTCGGCGGAGAACTCGGTGTTCGGAATTTCCTGGCCCATGCCGGCCGCGCATGTGAGTCGTACGGACAGTCTAGGCGCCAGGCTGGGCCCGCGCTTGCGCTGGCGCAAGTCGTACCGGGATCGCGGATCCGCGGTGCGCTGGCAGACGACGCACGGTATCGCATACAGTGATCGCGGCACGATTCCACTGCGAGGATGTCGCTCCTTGGCCAAGCTGCCGCTGCGTTTCGTGGGCCTCTTCCTGCTCTCCGTCGTCCTCGTCGTCGCGAGCTGTTCGGCCCTCTACCACAGCATCGACCGCGCGCCGCCGACGGTGACGTCCGGTCCCTGAACCATGAGGGATCTCGTGAAGCTCGGGCGCGCCTGGGCACCGGTCGCGAAGGCTGCCGCGCTGTTCGTGCTGCCCTTGCCGCTCGTCGCCGCCGCCGTGCTGGAGCTCGCGCCCGGCGATCTCGTCCGCTTCGCCTCGACCGGCGGCGCGCTCGCCTGCCTGTGGGGCGGCGGCGCGCTCGCCGCCGCGGGCCTCGCGGCCGACGCGCGCTACTTCCTCGGCCGGCTGGCGGGGCCGCCGCGCCTGCCCCGGTAGTTGCTGAGCCGCGTCGCCACTGCGC